>JBLIBC010000164.1:0-6066 GCA_047632015.1 Glaciecola sp. | reverse complement strand
CCCGAATAGGTCCAAATTCAGTACTCGTAATCAAGGGTTCAAACACTGACGCCTTCCTGTAGGAGTACCGTTTTGCTTTCTTTACCCTCGCATTAAACACAGCAGTATCAATACCTAGTAACTCACAAAACTTGAGTGTGTCAATCCTTGATCGATAAGGAGTATACATGATATCATAAGCTATTTCATTCTGGACTAACGCATGCCCCTCTCTGTCGTAAATGTTTCCGCGCATTGGATACTCTTGCACTTTTTCAACAGATATTCTTTTTGCTCGTTCAAAATATTGATCAGTAAATATTTGAATATAAAACACCCGTAACAAGTACAACACGGAAAAAAACAGAAAAAAACCCCCAACAAAATACTTCCTGTTTTCGATGCTGCTCATTAAATTAGGCTACTTTTTTTTATTAAAAATATATTGCAAGCACAAAATAAGAAACGTGCTTACTAAACTGCTAATGAAAAGCTGTTTAATCAAGTTAAATACAGAACCTACACGTAATTCGTCAATTAAAAAGACAAACAAGTGATGAATAACCACCAGTACAACTGTATATAATAAATACTTTTTTAACCCAAGATCATATACGCTAATTATACTTTCATCCGATGAAAAATCTTTAGGAGCAACTGTCGCCAATAAAGAAGGCCGAATAAACGCAATGATAGTACATGAAAATGCATGAGTACCGTATGAATGCAAAAAAGTGTCCACAATACATCCCGTTCCAAAACCAATCAACAGCAGTAACCAGCGCGGAGTAGATTTTGGTAATATTAGGAGGAACAACACGTACACGAAAGGAAGTACATACTTGCTTGCATTCATGTTACTTAGGACAACAACTTGCAAAAACAACAGGCCTATAAACCAAACTAAATATTTTCCAATGTTCTTATTCATTAATTGGTTTCGACTTTAATTCCTTTAATTCATCTTTGTCCAAATATTCGATCACATATACATGGTTCAAAGTATTGTAATCTAAGGTCAATGCAATTTTGATATCAAGCATTTGCTTTTCCGCATCTTCAGTAACCTCATTGATTATTCCAACCATAATCCCTTTTGGATAGATAGATGAATATCCTGATGTCATGACGGTGTCACCTACTACAATTTCAGTAGTCAAAGGTAAATCCTCCAATAAGGCGGACTTTGAATTAATCCCATCCCAATATAATATTCCTGCAGCATCATTTCTTTTGACTTTACACGAAACCCTGGTATTGGAATTTAAAAATGAAATTGCTTTCGAATAATGAGCCGATACTTGTACAATCATCCCTACCACTCCATTTCCCGTGACAACGCCCATCTCCTCCATCATTCCGTCTTTGTATCCTAAATTCAGTACAAAAAAATTATCCTTTTTGTTCACTGAATTATCAACTACCTGGGCACATCTGAACATGTATTTTTGCCTGTACAAACTGTCCGACACCACTAAATATTCAGCATTTACTATTTGAATAGACGAGGGAAGCACAGCCATTAAATCAGCATTTTCCATCGCCAAGGACAAGTTATCGTCTTTCAATTTAAAGTACTGTTTGTAATCACTAATTAAACTAAAAGTACCTCCAGTGACACTGTTAATTGAATTAATGAAAACACTGCGATGGTAATTTTTCCCTTGAAAAATTACCACCAAGGAGATTACTTGAAGAAACGTAAACAGGATTAAAACGTAATGCTTAGAAAAAACTTTAACTAACCTGTTCATGTTTTATATACTCAAACTTCTTTGCATTTTTTATTTCATCAAAAACGGGAACCTATCGAAGTTTTTCAATGCTATACCAGTTCCTCGAGCTACTGCTCTTAAAGGATCTTCTGCCACGTGCACTGGAAGTTTCGTTTTCAAGGAAATCCTTTTATCCAGACCTCTTAACATCGATCCACCACCAGCTAAATATATACCTACCCTGTATATATCGGCAGATAATTCGGGAGGTGTCATTTCCAAAGCACTCATCACGGCTGCTTCAATTTTGCTTACACTTTTATCTAAACAATGAGCGATCTCCTTGTAGGAAACCGTAATTTCTTTTGGAATACCCGTCATTAAATCCCGGCCATGCACCGCGTAATCTTCTGGCGGTACATCAAGGTCAGTAATTGCAGCCCCAACTTCAATTTTAATTCTTTCAGCTGACCGCTCTCCCACCAAAATATTATGTTGACGCCTCATGTATTCCTCAATATCTTGAGTAAATTCATCACCTGCTATACGTATTGACTTGTCACAAACTATTCCTCCCAATGCAATTACTGCAATTTCACTCGTTCCTCCTCCAATATCAATGACCATGTTACCCATTGGCTCTTCCACATCAATTCCAATTCCAATAGCAGCAGCCATAGGCTCTTGAATCAACCTTACTTCTTTAGCTCCCGCATGTTCAGCAGAATCCTTAACAGCACGTTTTTCAACCTCGGTAATACCAGAAGGAATACATATAACCATCCTGATATTTGTTGGACTCAACCACCTTTTTTTACCAAAGTTGATCATTTTAATGAACCCTCTTAACATTTCTTCCGCACCGTGAAAGTCAGCAATAACACCATCTTTTAAAGGACGAATAGTTTTAATGTTTTCATGGGTTTTACCATGCATTTGCATGGCTTTTTTACCAATAGCCATTACTTCGCCCGTCAGCCTATTTTTGGCTATGATGGATGGCTCATCAACTACCACTTTATCATTTTCAATGATTAAAGTATTGGCTGTTCCCAAGTCAATCGCTATTTCTTGATTTAAAAAACTAAATAATCCCATTTGTTAAAGTGTGCTTATAGGTTGTGGTATGTTACTCAAGTATTCTAGTTATTCTGCTTTAATGCTTAAAATGTCTTATTCCCGTAGTCACCATTGCTAAATCATTAGCGTTGCAATAATCAATGGATTCCTGGTCCTTAATTGACCCTCCTGGCTGAACCACTGCAGTAATTCCAGCATTTTTTGCCATCTCCACACAATCCGGAAATGGGAAAAATGCATCCGATGCCATTACAGCACCCTCAAGGCTAAATTTAAATGCGCCCGCTTTTTCAACAGCCTGTTTCAAAGCATCAACTCTTGATGTTTGACCTGTCCCGCTAGAAATAAGCTGGTTGTTCTTGGCAAAAACTATCGTGTTGGATTTAGTATGCTTACAAACTTTTGAAGCAAAAACCATGTCCTTATTTTCTTGTGCCGTTGGAGCTTTATCAGTAACTGACTTGAATTCACTTTCTCCTTCCATCACTAAATCTTTCTCTTGGAACAAAACGCCATTTAAAGCAGTCCTATAAGTAACTGAAGCTGTTCTAAGTGGCTTTTGCACCAATATAATCCTATTTTTCTTTTGAGTCAAGACTTCTTTTGCTTCTACAGAATATGAAGGTGCAATTAACACTTCAAAAAACAATTTTTGAATTTCTTCAGCTGTTTCTTTGTCCACTTCCACATTTGTGATCAAAACTCCTCCAAAAGCTGATACTGGATCACCTGACAATGCATCAGTCCATGCGTCGATCAATTTTGGACGGCTAGCCACACCGCAAGCATTGTTGTGCTTTAAAATAACAAATGTCGTTTCGTCAAACTCTGCCATTAAATTCACAGCAGCATCTACATCCAATAAATTGTTATACGACAACTCTTTTCCATTAAGTTTATCAAACATGGCAGACAAATCGCCAAAAAAAGCACCTTTTTGATGAGGATTTTCGCCATATCTTAAGGTTTGAGAAACTTCAAAACTTTCTTTAAACGCTGTTTTTTCGTCAGCATCAAAATACCTGAAAATTGCTGTATCGTAATGAGAACTTACATTGAATGCGGCTTTAGCTAACATGCGTCTCTCGTCAATTGTTGTCTCACCATTTGCCTCTTTTAACAAAGCTAACAGCTGTCCATATTGCTTTTGTGATGGAACTATCACTACGTCTTTGTAATTCTTTGCTGCTGCCCTTATTAAAGAAATCCCTCCTATGTCAATTTTTTCGATGATGTCACTTTCATCAGCACCAGATGCTACTGTTTTTTCAAAAGGATATAAATCCACAATTACCAAATCAATTTCAGGAATGGCGTACTGTGTCATTTGGTCGGTATCTTCCTGCAAATCTCGTCGCCCTAGTATTCCACCAAAAACTTTTGGATGTAGTGTTTTAACTCTACCTCCTAGTATCGAAGGGTAATCAGTCACGTTTTCTACTGGAACAACAGGAACACCAAGTCCCTCAATGAATTTTTGCGTACCTCCAGTAGAGAATATCTCCACCCCTAACTCATTCAATTTTAAGACTATTTCGTCTAAATTATCTTTATCAAAAACCGATATTAATGCGCTTTTAATTTGCTTTTCTTTTGCCATCTTGTACTTAAAAATCTAGATATTTATTTCCGCTACAAAATAACGAATTCGAGCAGGCTAATTCGATGTTTTATCATGCTAATTTTTCAAATGTTCATAAGTTGACACTTTGTTAACACAGCACGTCCAATGCACTAAGATTTGAACATAAAAAAAGCGCAATTTTGAATTGCGCTTTTTTACTTTTACAGTTTGTATATCTGTTAACTCACTAAGTCATACTTTAACGAAATACGTACTAAATCAGCAGTATTGTTAGCTTTTAATTTTTTCATCATATTGTACCTGTGGGCGTTAACTGTTCGCTCACTAATATCTAATTTTGTTCCAATTTTTCGGTTATTCATTCCTTCCACAATGTAGCCCAAAATTTCCTTTTCACGACGGGTTAATTTTAGTTCCTGCTCTACTGTTTTGTTATGTGATTTTCTGAGCAATGATTTTGCCAATATATCCGACACCGTTTTGGTTAAATAAACTTCGCCGGCATTCACCGCTTTCACAGCGTTTATTATATCCTCCTCACTTGAATCTTTAACTAAGTACCCTTTTGCTCCATTTGACATGGCCTCGGTGATGTACTTTTCGTCCAAATGCATTGTTAGCATCATCACGTTAACTTTGTACTTTTTAGTGACATGCTTTGCCAGCGTAATTCCGTCCATGTCATCCATGGTTACATCGGACACTACCACATCCACATTACTATTTTCTTTTAAAAACTCTAAGGCTTCATTTCCTGATCCCGCTTCTCCAACTACTTCAATAGAATCTTCAGACGAAAATAGCAATTTCAATCCGTGCCTCACAATGTGGTGGTCGTCCACTAATAGTACCTTTATCGTTTCCATAACGCTAAAATAAATATTTTACTTGTATTGTCGTTCCTATATTTAATTTACTTTTTATAAGTAGCTCTCCTTTAATCATTTCAGTACGCTCTTTGATGTTATTTAACCCCATGCCTTTCTTCACTTTTTTAGGGTCAAATCCGATTCCATAATCCCGTACCCGCACTTGTACATATTTTTGATTTGAACAATGCATCACACGCACATCAATCACGTCAGATTTAGAATATTTTATGGCGTTATTTATACACTCTTGTCCTATCCTATACAAACTAATTTTCACAAAATCTTCCATGTCATTACTTTCGCCTTCAGTTTTGAAGTTTACCAAAACTGAGCCAGATTCCGACACTTGTTCACACGCCTTTTTTAAGCCCTCACTTAACCCAAAATCACTTAACACCACTGGTAATATGTTCTGCGAAATGGTCCTGACTTCACCCATTGACCCTTCCACCAATTTAATAGTTTCATTCAGTATGTCAGCCGGATGACCTGACAATTCCTTGCCGTTTTTTATAGCCCCTAATGAAAGTTTGACTGCTGTTAACCTTTGTCCTAAACCATCATGCAAATCTCTTGCTACCCTCTTTCGCTCTCTCTCTTCAGCATCTAACGAATGTTTTTGTATTACTTTTCTAAATTGAATTTCCTCACTTAAGGCTTTATTTACTCTCTCTAATTTCTTTTGTGTATTAGCCTTGTCTTCTTGTGTTCTTAAGGCCTGAACCATCACCGAATAAGTACTAATAAAATACTTCAACTGATCCAACATATGTAAAGAATAGTCTTCTTTCCTGTTTGCCAAACCAACCATACCAATCAATTCCTTGTTAGCTAT
>JBLIBC010000163.1:0-6132 GCA_047632015.1 Glaciecola sp. | reverse complement strand
CTGTTTTGCATTGGGGATAAGTTGTTCTTCCGCTTTTGGCAAATTGACATTGGTTTGGAATGTTCCTTGAGTTACAATAACAAGTTGATGTTTCTTTTTTACCTTATGCCGATAGCGCAAGTTATAACTATAGTTAAAACAAGATTAAATCGCAACAGTGTTGCATTTAGTAAAATTACTCTATATTTGCAACTATGTTGCATTTTTCTGTACGTAAAATATTATTTTTGATATTTTTATCCCTCTCATACAGTCTTTTTGCTGGATCTGATTCCTGTAATTTGGCTCTGACAGGTAAGGTTTTGGCTGTTGATACTAAAGAGCCAATTCCATATGCCTCTGTGAGTGTTAAGGGTACCAGTAAGTTTTCGATTACTGATATTAACGGTGAGTTTAAAATTGATAGTCTTTGTGATAAAAGGAACATCCTAATAATTTCTTGTTTTGGATATTGCGATTCAATTTGTGAACACCATTACCAGCACGATTATGCGCCTTACCTTTATCTGAGTCAAAAAGTAGAAGAAATTGACGCGATAACTATCAAGGTTGAAGTAGCAAAAACAGATGGGACAAAATCGTTATCACAAGTTTCCTTAGGAATAGAGGAGCTTAAAATTAACCCAACTCAAAGTTTAGCTGAAGCAATTGAAAATGAAACAGGTATGTCAATTGTTTCTGCAGGAACAAATGTTAAGCTACCCGTTATTCATGGACTTTATGGTAATCGCGTATTAATTTTAAATAACGGTTTGAAACATGGCTTTCAAAACTGGGGTAGAGATCATGCGCCAGAAATTGATATCTCATCTGCCAAAAAGATTACTATTATTAAAGGCGCAGCGGGTGTTCGATTTGGTCCGGACGCTTTAGGTGGTGCAATTTTAGTTGAGTCGACTCCCCTTTATCTTAGAAAACCTTTATATGCAGAACTTGGGACTGGTTTTCAGAGTAATGGAAAGGGGTACAATACCACTTTTGAATTAGGAAGGGGAGGTAAAAATTGGAGCTACTTTGTAAATGGAAACTACGCGAAAATTGGGGATAAGCACTCTCCTCAGTACATGTTAACAAATACAGGAAAGGAGGAGAAATCAATTGGTGTTGGATCACGGTATTACAACAAAAAATGGGATGTCAAATTACGTTATAGCTTAGTAAATCAAAATTTAGCACTTTTAAGAGCTTCTTTTCCTAGTAGTGCAGCAGCAATTACTCGCGCATTTGAAGCTGATGAACCTGATTCTGCTTATGTTTTGCCGTTTTCGTATAAGATTAATGAACCCAATCAAGTTATTCAACATCATTTGGGTAAAGCGGAAATTAAATGGAGGTATACTGATGATGCATACTTGACCTTTGTGTCAGGTAGACAATTTAATCAGAGGCTCGAGTTTGATGTACGAAGGAATTCCAACCTACCTATTATTAACTTGAACTTAACAACAAGTGATTATCAATTGGAATGGAAACATCCAGCTTGGCATAAAATGAATGGACTTGTTGGGTTACAATACTATTATCAGGACAATGACAATAATCCGGGAACAGGAACTACTGCATTCATACCTAATTATAACACCAACAGGTATAGTGCTTTTGTAGTGGAAAGTAGAAGAATTGGTAAAAGTTTAATTGAACTGGGGATAAGAGTGGATATAGCATCGAATAATGTTCGAGGAAGAGAGGTTAGTCAGGATGTTTTTAGGGATGATTTTTTATTTTCTAACGTCACTTCTTCTATTGGTTTAGTTAGAAGCTTAACAAAAGATATTTCGTTCCAAACCAACCTAGGAACAGCTTGGAGAACTCCCAATATGTCAGAGTTATATAGTTTTGGTCAACATGGATATAGATCATCTTTTGGTTTACTCAGGTATTACTTTGATGAGCAAAAGCAATTAAAAACGGATGAAGTACTTAAAATGGCAGAAAGCTCTGTAGTACCAGAGAAAGGTTTTAAGTTCATTAATGAACTAAATATTAGAAAAAACAAACATTTGCATACCGTAGTTGGGTACGCACATTACATGTTGAACTTTATATACGAACGTCCTTACACATTAGTAGGTACTTTTAGAGGGCCTCAAGCTGTTTTTATCGTTGAGCAAACAGATGCTTTTTTAACAGGAATCGATTACAGTTGGAACTCCGATTGGACCAATAATATTGAAGGAACCTTTGGTGTTAGTTATTTATGGTCTAGAAATATTTCTGATGCTGAAACATTAATTAATCAACCACCGATTACCATCAGTTATAAATTAGATTGGAATTTTAACTTTTGGAAGTTTACTAAATCTCAGTTTATTATTCGGCCTTTATACAGATTTAGGCAGTTTCAATCGCCTCGTACAGTGACGCCTGAGCAAATAATTTCAGGAGAGGAGAAAATCACACCAGAATCCGAAGTTTTTGACTTTAAATCTGCCCCCGAAGGATACTTTATGCTAAACCTGTCTTGGCAGTTTGAATGGAGGTTTTTAGCTGGAGGCATTACTATTAATAACGCACTTAATAGCAGTTATCGAGATTATTTAAATGATATGAGATATTTCGCTGATGCGCCTGGAACAAACTTACTTTTTAATCTCAAATACAAATTCAACTTTAAAAACAAAACAGCTAAAAACAGAAAACAGAAGAATTAATCACAGTCAATTTTAACAATTAAAATCAAAAAAAACAAAACAGCTAAAAACAGAAGAATTAATCACAGTCAATTTTAACAATTAAAATGAAGACTAATCCAATTAAAATAAAAAAATGAAAACAAATCACACGATGAAAAATTTAAAAAAAGCAGCAATGTTTTTTATGATTGCTGCAGGAGTATTAACAGGTTGTAAAAAAGAAGAAGATGAAGACCCTCATGCCGAACATGAGCATGAAGTCATGACAGATGTGACCCTAACTTTCACCAACCAAAGTGATCCCAGCGATGTGGTTGCGGTTTTAGCACAGGATCCAGATGGGGAAGGGGTTGAAGCGTTAAAAGTAATCGGATCAATTGACCTTGATACAAGTAAGTCATACAGGCTTACCATTCAGATTGCTAATAACTTGGAATCTCCAGGCGAGGATATTGGAGCTGAGGTTGCCGAAGAGGATGATGAGCATCAAGTTTTTTTCAGTTTTAATTCCAATGCTTTTACTAATCCAGCTGGTGATGGGAACATTGATAACGCCTCTGATGCAATAGATTACAATGACATAGATGGGAATGGAAACCCACTTGGTTTGTCGACCGATTGGGCAACTACATCTGCCACTCTTACAGGTGGAACATTCAGGGTGGTATTGGTGCATCAGCCAGGTGTTAAAACAGGAAGTTCAACTGTAAATGACGGCGATGCGGATTTCGATTTACAATTCGTTCTGAATATAAAGTAGTAATTTAGCTATGCTTAAAGGCCCCGTTGAATTTTCAACGGGGCTTTTTTTGTTTACGGAGCTCTCTATACTGAAAGTAATTTCTTTACCTAATTATTGTTTTCCACAACACTTTTTAAACTTCCGTTCTGAACCACAGGGACAAGGTTCATTTCTTCCAATTTTTTTGCTGCCGTAAGTTTTTTCTGATCCCTGACAACAAGCAGAACTGCTGCAGCAAGAGCTTTGTTCTGTTTGAGTTTCTTGTATTTTTTTTATTTCCATCTTTTTAGATTGCAGATCTTATGGCTTTGGAAAGCATGTCAGGTTCACTTCCAGCGCCTACTGCCAGAAGCATTGGGCCAGTAGTTGGTATCCCGTTGTAAGGGCGCACAGAAATACTTCCATCTGGAGTTCGTTCGAAGTAGGTAAAATGTACATCTGTTCCAACTTTGGTGCAGCCCTTTACACGTAATATGTTTTGAGGTATTCCACTGCAAACTTTAGTAATGGCTGCCAAATTGGGTAGGGAAGGAAGGGCTACTGAGCAAGAGGACCAGTGCGACTTGTGATGATTCATTTTTTGAGCTTTATTCTCCGACGGCTTAAGCATTGAGAATTTTCTGACATCAATTTCTTTCATTTCTATAATAGTAGCAAAAGAGTTAAGTTTTTTGAGAGCTACTATGACTTCTTTTTTTCGCTCCTCATTGACTTTATTCAGGTGGCTGAGAACAATTAGTGAAGAGACTTGCACCTGATTCGCTTCTAATTCATTGTGCTCGTCTCTTTTTTGCCAATTGTTTGCATCAACGACAGAAAGTTGGATCGGTGGTAAAAAACGATCGTTAATTCCTACCCCCAAAAAACCCATTAATGAGCAAGCGTCCGAAGTGCCATTTGCCTCAATTAGTGTAATGCCATTCTTCCGTTGAGGGATGTTGTTGACCAAGTCTCTTAATTCTCCGATTCCAGTACAGCAAATACAACTACCATTTAAAGCCTTTATCGAATCAGAGTTCAGTTTTTGGGAAATTTGTTGTGCATCAAGGTACGCGTTTTCATAATCGTTCAAGACTATATAAGGCGACATTTTTTCGCCTAGATAAAGATCAATTAGTTTTCGTAAAAGTGTTGTTTTTCCTGCCCCTAAAAAACCTACAATTGCTATGATTGTTTCCTTCTGCATTATTTACACAAATTTAAAAACTCATTTCGTTGAACCTCATTTAAAAATTCTCCTCCGTATTCAACTGTAATAGTTGAACTAGTTTTGTCATTAATACCTCTTGTTGACACACATAAATGTTCTGCATCTATAATCACAATAACGCTTTTAGTATCCAAAGCTAATGTTAGTTCATTTAGTATTTGTATCGTTAAACGTTCTTGCACTTGTGGGCGTCTTCCGTAATATTGAACGATGCGATTCATTTTTGAAAGTCCAATTACTTTTCCTGATGAAATGTAACCAACATGAACTTTCCCCCGCATAGGTAAAAAGTGATGCTCACATGCAGATTCAAATGAAATGTTTTTTTCAATTAGCAGTTTACTGTATCCGTATTTGTTGTCAAAAACTGAAATGGAAGGTTTGTTCTTGGGGTCTAATCCGCTAAATAGTTCCTTCACATACATCTTTGCTACCCGATGAGGAGTTCCTTTCAAGCTATCATCTTCTAAGTCTAAACCAAGTGCTTCCATAATAGTTTTAAAAGAGTCTTCAATGATTTCTATTTTTTGAGACTCTGATTTCTCAAACGCACTAGAAACCATAGGAGTTTCAATACTGGTCATGATGTGGTTATCACCAATGTCATCTGTGCTGTACCTGTTGTTATTTATGTTGTAGTTGAGCATTATTCTTTATTGTTTATAAATTCCAGTTTATTAGATTTAATTTTTCCTATAAAGGCATGCTTTGCCATGTTCATCCTTTTTATTTCTAGTGCGTAAAGATCGAGATCCTTCGAGTTTAACCTTACAAAATAGAGCATCTTGATCGCAATCATTATTTATTTTAGATGCATAGTTTCCGTCCTTAAGTTATTTTTTGTCGGAGGTAGGCCACAAAGTAGTTTTATTGCTTCGAATGCTAGACGCTAAGTCCACTGCACCAGCGTTTACGATCATTGTGATTTTACGGTAGCTAGTTATTGAACCACAACAGCACCATGTTTTCCTCTGCTATTTCATTAGCTGCAATTAAAGCGACTCTACTAGTGGTTCTTTATGAGGCGGTATTGCTCTTTGTAATGGCCAATTATCATTTTGTCCAGTATCCCAATTAATAGCTTCGATTTCTTCTTTCGAACAAATACAAGCATTAAGATCCTCTGTAATTTTACCTTTATTTAGTTCTTGACCTATAAAAACAATTTCATTTCTCCGGTCTCCAAATTGTTTATTCCAATCCTCTTCAATTTTACTTTGATTTTCAATAAAGCTGACAAATCTGGTTCTAAACTCAAAAGGCATACTTGCCCACCAGACACCAGCACTTTCAGCTTTGAGTGAGCCGCCTGCTTGCCCCCAATTGATGGCTTGCTCTGGTCTAGAATCTAACCAAAACATTCCCTTACTTCTTATAATATTTGTAGGGAATTCGTCTTGAACATAGTTCCAAAATCGCTCAGAATGAAACGGATTTTTTTGTCTGTAAACAAAAGAACCAATACCGTACTCTTCCGTTTCAGGTGTATGCTCAGGTTTGTTTAATTCTTCCATCCAACCCGCACTTTGCTCTGCTTCTTCGAAATC
>JBLIBC010000162.1:0-6178 GCA_047632015.1 Glaciecola sp. | reverse complement strand
GATTACTCTATTTTAATTGACTTTAGTACATGCGGTCTTATTTGAATAAAATAGATTCCTCAGGTCCTAACGAAGACGTCGATTGTGTGACAACTATTTAATAGAGAATGGCTGTCGCTTATTTTAACGTTTTTCTCACTCTAAGTTAAATATTCTTTGATTCTTGCTTTTCTCAGGACACGCTAAAACTTAGCGCATAAAAAAAGCCTCGCAATCGCAAGGCTTTTTTATATATGTAAGAAATATTATTTCTTAATGTGACTCTTGTATCTGTTTTTGAACTTATCAATTCTACCAGCAGAATCCACTAAATTCATTTTTCCAGTATAAAAAGGATGTGATTTGTTACTGATATCCAATTTAAACAATGGGTATTCAGTTCCGTCTACATCAATCACGTCCTTAGTCTCAGCACATGACTTAGTTATGAATTCGTGGTTGTTAGACATGTCTTTGAAACAAACTAACCTGTAATTTTCTGGATGCGTATCTTTTTTCATTTTAACACTTTTAATAGAATTGGACTGCAAAAGTACGAAAGTAACGCAGTATAAACCAAATATTCTGTAATTAATTTAAGGTCTTTATTAAAATATCTTTGCTTGTGACTTGCATTTTTACTTTTTGACCTAAAATTAAGCTGTGGTTGTTGTTAATGTGTCCACTTGGAAATCCACTATATATAGGAATATCTAGATGCCCAACGTATTCCTTAAATACTGATTCAATGTCGGTTGAAAAAGCGGGGTTCCCTTTGTCTATATCTGTAAAGCTCCCAATAATAACTCCTGCTAACTCGTCAAACATTCCATTGCGCTTTAAGTTTTGAAGCATCCTGTCAATGTGATACAACGGTTCAAATAAATCTTCAAGGAAAAGTATTTTGTTTTTAGTTTTTAATTGAGACGCTGATCCACACAAGCTGTATATGATCGATAAGTTTCCACCAACGATTTCGCCTTCACAACTTCCTTCATGGTATAGTGCTGTATTTTCACAGTTAAAATAATAATCCATTTCTCCTTTAAATAACACTTCTTTACAGGATTCAATTGACTCAGAAGTAGCTTGTGGAAAAAACACGGGCATAATGCCATGAACAGTTGCTAATTTTAAAGAGCTGTTTAAATGATTGTGTAGCACAGTTACATCACTAAACCCCACTAGCCATTTGGGTTGTTTCAGGAGCGGGGAGAAATCGATGCTGTCAATAATTCTAACCGCTCCGTATCCACCACGCGCAAAAACAATTGCTTTGATGTTTGGATTGTTGATGTATAATTGTAATTCGGTTGTTTTTAATTGATCACTTCCAGCTAAATACTGCGTTCCAGCTCCAATCGTTTTGCTCACGTTAACTCTTAATCCCCAAGCTTCGTATCTTGTAATCGCTTTTTCAATTTCAGATAATGCTATTTTTTTTCCAATCGCTATAATTGCAACTTCATCTCCTGATTTTAAAACTTGAGGTGTTTTCATGACGTTATTTTAAAACGTGTTTTACTTGTGTAAGTGAAAGGTATTCAATTTTCAAATAAAAAGAATTCAATACTTGCATTTATAATCAAATAGCTTTTTAATTTTGATACTTGATTGCAAATGGCATTTCAAAGTTTCGATAAGTTTCATATAAAAATTGAGCAAATGAAGAATTACATGAGGTACTCAGGTATTGCCTTTCAAATGGGAGGGACTATTTTTGCTGGTGCATACTTGGGGAAATGGTTAGATGCTACATATCCTATGGATAAAAAATGGTTCACGATGATCTTGACCATTTTAGCTGTAGTTCTTTCTCTTTATACTACACTGCGGTTAATCAATAAAATTAATGACGAAGAGGATAATAAAAAGGATAAATAATGCTGTTCAAAAGTTCGTTTAAATTCTGCGCCTTTCTTTTAGTTATATCAATAGTGATTTGGATAATTCATTTTTTTGCGTTGAAAAACTACGGTCATAATTTTGAACAGATTAAAATGATTGTTTCTTATGTTTTGAGCTTTTCACTTTCTAGTGCTTCTTTCTTTATCTTGATGTTTGGGTCAAAGAAATTTGCAGACAGCTTAGGTTTTGCTTTTATGTGGACTAGTTTTATAAAATTTGGCGTTTATTTATTTGTTTTTAAGTTGGTTTTTGTACTTGATTCTGAGCCTCGAGGAGTCGATTTGTCAATGCTTTTAGTGCCCTATTTAGTTACTCTATTCTTTGAAGTTTATTACATCGCTAAGCTCTTGAAAGACTAAGTTGAAAAAGTGTGAGCTAATTGTAAAAAAAAATACCTTTTTAGCTTTCGCGATTGTATATAATTAATTAGCTTTGCACCGGATTTTCAGTACAGAATTAGATGTTAAACACTATGAAACAGTTTTTTAAAGCCTCATTAATAATCATTTTACTTATCAACTTAGTTAGTTGTTCAGAAAAGATGATGGATGATAAAGAGAAGGAAGCTCTTAAAATTAGCATCAAAGCAGACATTACACATCACTTGCAAGACGCACATGATTTTCATTTGTTTACAATGAAAGATGAGCATGGTCATGATAAACACTATGGATTTCCTTTACCCGTAATATTGATTGATGGAGGCTTAAAAGTATTCATGTCTTCTAAATTTCATCATGGACATGCAATAGCTGAATCAGGAGGAGCGTATTATAAACTGAGTCATGGGAAAATATATAAAACGGAAGCAAGTGGAAAATTAATTCCAGATGGTCACGGACATTTCGAAAATGAAATGCCAATGGATGTTTCAATCACAAAAAGTGTTTTTAGTACGATGATGATTGTACTGCTTATTTTCTTCCTATTCAAAAAGGTGGGAAAAAGTTATGGGACAAGCTTGATTCCAAGAGGGTTTGGTAAAATTGCTGAACCATTAGTGTTATTCGTAAGGGACGAAATTGCAATTCCTAACATTGGAGAAAAGAAGTACAAGAAGTACATGCCTTATTTGTTAACTGTTTTCTTTTTCATATGGTTCATAAACTTGTCTGGATTAACTCCTCTTGGAATTAATGTTACAGGTAATATTGCTGTAACAACATCTTTAGCTATTCTAACATTTATTATTACTACAGCTTCAGGTAACAAAAACTACTGGAAGCACATCTTTTGGATGCCAGGCGTGCCAACACCGATGAAAATTATATTAGCACCTATTGAATTACTAGGAGTTCTTATTAAGCCATTTGCATTACTAATTCGTTTGTATGCAAACATTTCGGCCGGTCACATAGTATTAATGAGTTTAATAGGTTTGTTGTTTGTATTTCAAAACGTGTTTGCAAGAGGAGCGTTTTTTGGATTAACAATATTTTTATCCCTTATAGAATTATTAGTTGCGTTTTTACAGGCTTACATATTTACTATGCTTTCAGCATTGTATTTTGGAATGGCTGTAGAGGAGCATGACCATGAAGAAGGTCATCACTAAAATTATTGAAGAGTTTATTTATTTAATGTTTAATTTTTAATTTTTTTTATTATGCCAGTAGATCCAGAAGTAGCAGTAGCAGCAGCAGATGCAGCAGTAGCAACAGTAACGTACATTCCAAAAATTGTTGGAGCAGGTTTAGTAGTTATCGGTGCAGGTATCGGTATCGGAAAAATCGGTGGAGCAGCAATGGAAGGTATTGCACGTCAACCAGAAGCAACAAACAAGATTCAAACTGCAATGTTAATTGCAGCAGCTCTTATTGAGGGAATCGGTTTCGCAGCATTGTTTGCAGTGTAAATTACATTATCAAGAATTGTAGCGGTTGGCTGCAATTCTTGATTTTAAAAAATTAAATTTTTTTAGAAAAGGAATATGGAAAAGTTAATAAGTGAATTTTCAGTTGGTTTGTTTTTTTGGCAAACTTTGATGTTTTTAATCTTGATGTTTCTTTTAAAGAAGTATGCATGGAAGCCTATTTTAAACGCTGTAAATGAAAGAGAGGAAACAATTAAAAGTGCTTTAGAATCAGCTAAAGAGGCTGAGGCTAAGATGGCTGAGTTGACTTCACAAAATGAAGATCTTTTAAAACAAGCAAGAATTGAAAGAGATGCTATTTTAAAAGAAGCTAAAGAAGCAAAAATTACTATTGTGGCTGAAGCTAAAACAGCAGCTACTGAAGTTGCTGAAAAAGTAATGGAAGATGCAAAAGCTCAAATTGAAATGGAAAAAGGAAAAGCAGTTGCCGAATTAAAAGGACAAGTGGCTACCTTATCAATTGAAATTGCTGAGAAAATATTAAAAGGTGAGTTGTCCGATAAGGGTAAACAAGAAACTTTGGTAAATAATTTAATGGAAGACGTTAACCTAAATTAAATAAAACTAATCGGTGATGAGGCAAACGAAAGCTGCTAGAACTTACGCAAAATCTTTACTTGACTTAGCTGTTGAGCAAGGAGTTTTGGAGGATGTTAAAAATGACATGGAACTCATTTTAAAAGTGTGTGAAGAGTCAAAAGAATTGCAGGCTGTATTGAGTAGTCCTGTGGTGCCAGCTGATAAAAAGTTGACAGTTTTGAATGAGCTTTTTGGGAAAAAAGTATCAAAATTAACTTCGTCATTCATTCAGTTGATTGTTGCTAAAGGCAGAGGTTCTTTGTTAGCAAACATCTCATTTTCATTTGCTGATTTATATTTAGCAAACAAAAACATCTTACGAGCAGTTATTAAGTCGGTTGATGGAGTAGGAGATATCTTGAAAAAGAAAGTAGCTGAATTGGTTAAAGCAACTTACGACAAAGAAGTATTAATTGAAGAAGAAAAAGACGAAACGTTAATTGGTGGATTTGTAATTACCATTGGTGATAAACAAATTAACGCGAGCATTAGCCAACAATTGGCTAACATGCAAAACGCATTGTCCTAAATAAATATTAAACAAAGTATTACACGACTAAATCATAAACAATGGCAGAAATTAAACCCGCAGAAGTTTCAGCAATATTAAGAGAACAATTAGCTGGAGTAAAAACGCAAGCAGAATTACAAGAAGTTGGAACAGTACTTCAAGTAGGTGATGGTATTGCAAGAGCGTATGGATTAACTAACGTACAATACGGTGAATTGGTAGAGTTTGAAACTGGTTTACAAGCAATTGCTTTGAACTTGGAAGAGGACAATGTAGGATTGGTATTGTTAGGAGAGTCAGTAGGGATAAGAGAAGGAAGTACAGTAAAAAGAACAAATAAAATTGCATCCATTCAAGCTGGACATGGTTTAGTTGGAAGGGTTGTAAATACTTTAGGTCATCCAATTGACGGTAAAGGTGAAGTTACTGGTGATTTGTACCAAATGCCAATCGAAAGAAAAGCACCAGGTGTAATTTACAGACAACCTGTAAATGAGCCATTGCAAACTGGAATTAAGGCAATTGATGCAATGATTCCAATTGGTAGAGGACAAAGGGAATTGGTTATCGGTGACCGTCAAACAGGTAAAACAACTGTAGCGATTGATGCAATCATCAACCAAAAAGAATTTTTTGATGCAGGTGAGCCTGTGTATTGTATATATGTTGCTATTGGACAAAAAGCTTCCACAGTTGCTGGAATTGTGAATACTTTGGAAAAAGCTGGAGCAATGTCTTACACGACAGTAGTTGCAGCTAATGCATCTGATCCTGCAGTAATGCAGTTTTACGCTCCATTTACTGGTGCGGCGATCGGAGAATTTTTTAGAGATACTGGTAATCCTTCATTAATTGTATATGATGATTTATCAAAACAAGCAGTTGCTTACCGTGAAGTTTCTTTATTGTTAAGAAGACCTCCGGGACGTGAGGCTTACCCAGGTGATGTATTCTTCTTGCACTCAAGGTTACTTGAAAGAGCATGTAAAGTAAATGCATCTGACACGATTGCTGCAAGCATGAATGATTTACCTGAATCATTAAAAGGAATTGTAAAAGGAGGAGGTTCATTAACTGCACTTCCAATCATTGAAACTCAAGCTGGTGATGTATCTGCATATATCCCAACTAACGTAATTTCGATTACTGATGGTCAAATATTTTTAGAGTCTAACTTGTTTAATGCAGGTGTTCGTCCAGCAATTAACGTTGGTATATCTGTATCAAGGGTGGGTGGTAACGCTCAAATTAAGTCCATGAAAAAGATTTCTGGTACTTTGAAACTTGATCAGGCTCAATACAGAGAACTTGAAGCATTTGCTAAGTTT
>JBLIBC010000161.1:0-6183 GCA_047632015.1 Glaciecola sp. | reverse complement strand
CGAGCCATAAAAAAAGCCTTACATTTCTGTAAGGCTTTCTTTATGGCTCTCCCTCTAGGACTCGAACCTAGGACCCTCTGATTAACAGTCAGATGCTCTAACCAACTGAGCTAAGGAAGAATATGTCCATCCCCAAAAATTTGGGAGTGCAATAATAAGGACAACTTGGAAATTAAACAATATATTTGGGGAAAATTTTTACATTATGAGCTTATTAATTATTGGAACGGTAGCCTTTGATGCTATTGAGACTCCTTTCGGAAAAACAGATAAAATTATTGGTGGGTCAGCAACTTACGTTGGTCTTTCCGCAACCAAAATGGGCCAAAACCCTAACCTTGTGGCAGTTGTGGGTGATGATTTCCCGCAAAATTCATTAGACATGATGACTTCTAAGGGGTTCAATTTAGAGGGGTTGCAAATTAAAGAGGGTGAAAAAACTTTCTTTTGGTCTGGAAAATATCACAACAACATGAATTCGCGTGATACTTTAGTTACCGAGCTCAATGTGTTGGAGTCTTTTAATCCGATTATACCTGAGGGTTATCAGGGTTGTGATTATTTGATGTTAGGAAACTTAGCTCCTGTTGTTCAGCAACAAGTTATCAATGGTTTAACAAAGCGTCCTAAGCTAATTGTTATGGATACCATGAATTTTTGGATGGACATCATGATGGATGACTTGAAAAAAACAATAGCCATGGTGGATGTCATTACCATCAATGATGAGGAAGCTCAACAATTGTCTGGAGAATATTCTTTGGTAGCTGCTGCTGCTAAAATTCATGCAATGGGACCAAAGTACGTGATCATCAAAAAAGGTGAACATGGCGCTTTATTATTCCATGAAGGAAAAAAGTTTTACTGTCCTGCCTTACCAATTGAATTGGTGAAAGATCCAACTGGTGCTGGTGATACATTTGCTGGTGGATTCATTGGGTATCTTTCAAAAACTGACGACATTTCTTTTGAAAACATGAAGCGTGCAATTGTGGCGGGTAGCGCTTTAGCTTCGTTTTGTGTGGAAGAATTTGGAACGGATAGAATTGCTGATGTAAGCACCGATGAACTTGACAATAGAATCAATGAATTCATTGACATGATGAAAGTTAGCTTTTAAGCTAAGATCTTCCGCCGAATGAAGAGGTTTTTTAAATACATATGGAAGTGGCTTGTCATCCTAGTTTTGACATACACTATCATAAGTGTTATTTCCTCGTTCATACCTCCTAAGTTTTTTTGGGGACTTTACTTTTTATCGTACAGTGTGCCTTTTGTGGTGGGGATTAACTTGTGCATGTTTCTTTTTTATTTTCTGTTTAAAAAGCACTTTTGGTTAATCGCATTAAGCACCGCTGTTGCTTTTTTTGGCGTGTCAAATAATTGGTCTTGGAAAAGTGACGCCAATGATGGTACTGCGAACTATTCTGTTTTAACCTACAATGTTCGTTTGTTTGATTTATACAATTGGTTGGAGGGACAGCACTGGGACGTGTGGAAACCGCGGACTGACAATGGGGCTACATTGGACAGTTTATATTCAACCATCACAGGTGCAGACGCGGACTTTATTTGCTTTCAAGAATTTTACAACCAAAAAAAGGGCGATTATGAAACAGCTAAACACTTTAAAGACCATGGCTACAAATACGCTCATATAGCATATTCCTTCGGGCAAGGAGTAAATCAGTATGGAATCGCCACCTTTTCCAAATACCCTATTGTCCACAAAGAAGTAAAATACTTTAAGGGAAATAAGCTCCGTTCTGGACCACAAATTACAGACGTAAAAATTACTGGAGATACGTTGAGAATCATTAACGTGCACTTGCAAAGTTTTAAATTGGGAAAATCTGATTACGAATATTTGAATTCATTAAGCGATAGCTCACTTAAAAAAATTGATTCGAAACCAACAAAAGAACTGGTAAAAAAAATAAAGCTTGCTTTTGAAAAACGATCAAAGCAACTTGATCAACTGTTGGACATCATTGATGAATCTCCCCATCCTGTGCTTCTTTGTGGTGATTTTAATGAATTACCAAACTCGTATTTGTATAGGGCTATTTCCAATCATTTAACCGACGGGTTTAAGGAGGTTGGTTCAGGTTTTGGAGCTACGTTAGCGGGTAACATCCCTGCTTTACGAATTGACTACACGTTTCATAGTCCCGAAATTCAAGGCGTAAGTCACAAGGTAATCCAACGAAAATTGAGTGATCACTATCCCGTGCTATTTGAGTTTAAGACAGTGGGTAAATAGGCGTTTGAAAACAGGTCGCTTGCTTAGTTCGAAACTTTCAATTCCTCACCAACCACTAAAAAGTGATTTCGTCGAATGCCGTTAAGTGAACAAATATCTTTGATAGTCACCCCATATTCATTGGCAATTTTATACATGTAATCACCACTTCTCACCTTGTGGTAAGCTCCTCCAGGTTGATATCCTATGAATCCATACTTTGTCTTTTTAAGCATCAAGGTATCACCTTTTAGCTGGTGGTTTTGAAAATCAATGAACGCCTCAGGATTAATTGGCTTGCCTTTAAACCTAGTTTCCAAGTGTAAATGACTACCTCTTGAGTTTCCACTTTTCCCGCCTTTTCCGAGTGCTGTTCCTGGGTCAACCATTTCACCTTCCTTGACCATGAACCTGCTCAGGTGAGCGTATATGGTTTCTAAACCGTTGAAATGTCTCACAATTACTACTCGTCCGTAGCCACCTTGCCATCTGGCTAACCTTACTTTTCCTCTGAAAGCTGCTCGTACAGTGTCACCAACTAATAATCCGATGTCTATTCCGTTGTGCATTTTTCCTTTTCTCCAACCAAATTGGGAAGTAACTCGACCTTTAAACGGAGAAGTATATCCACAATTACTTTTACGATCGGTCAAATACAAAAACAAGCAACTGTCCTCGTTGCTTAGTTTATCCTTGTATGGGTGCGAAAGTAAGGTGTTCCATGAATGATAAAATTCATCAGCAGGATACGGACTTTCGGATTCTATTTTATGCTTTAAATAGTACTTACCAACCCTGTCGTTTAATAATTTTAAGTACAATGGATTGGATGGTTTTTCAAGCAAACTGTCAATCAGAAGAATCAAACCGGACTCATCCATTGCTTCAATTTTTAACTTAAAATCCAAATATTGACCTGAATCAAGTTCGGAACTTGCAATACTTGAGCTTTCAATGAATTTCCCACTAAATAGCGTACCTACAAAGGCCAAAAGTAGACCTGCAAAAAGCATTTTCTTTTGTGACATCAAATCGTATTTTCTCTTTTAGTAACTGTTAAATAAATAACTAACAGCCAGTTACAAGGTTGTAGTTATTAAGGGGGCACTAAGATAGCTCATAATTGTATACAAGTCAAATTCAATATTTAATAAACAGGACGGCAAGTAATAAAATTAGTATCGCCAGCTCTTTCATTATTTTTTTTGAAAAGGACCTGACAGCAAGTTGATACAACACCAGCAGAGGAAGGTTGATAACTAACAGCATTTGTGGAATGGTAAAGGTATTCTCAAGTAATAGAAGTCCACTTAATAAAAACAAACTCAGCCAAAGCCAAACCTTATAAAACACCCTGATTTTAATGTTGAGTTGAGCTGAAACCTTCGTGAAATGTTTCATCGAAATTAAGAATATTCCTACAAGTAATATTGCCGATATTTGTTGTTTCAAACCATGAACAACTAAGCTTTTGGGCGCGAATTTTAACCCCAGTAATTCAGAAAAATAGAAAGGGTGATCAATAAATATAAATAAGCACAACTTCAAAAACACAATGAATATGAATCCAAGCAGTACAGCAAAATGACCCCGCCAGGTATTTACTTTCACATTCACAAGGGCGACATATGCAAAAGGAAATACTACAATAAACAATGGATGTGTTACTGTTAACAATCCAGCTATTACCCCAATTTCAAATTCGGAAAATACTGTTTCTGTTTGGTTAAATCCTTTTTGAATTTTTTGAACTAATGCCAATAAAAGTAAAAAACCTCCTACAAATTGAAATGAAACAACGCCACCGCCAGCACCGCTAAGCAACACAACTGTTAAAAAGAAGGCTGAAAAATCATTGTTCCCAACCAATTTTGTGCTTTGTAAGACCAGGTTAAAATAAATGGCACTTATACCAATCAGAAGATGTAAGACAGTAATGTCAATTGTATCATGAGAAAAAATTGGTTCACTGATAATTCCTGTATTAAGCTCCCAAATGAACGAACCCAACAACCACACCCCACCTAACCCGAGGGTAAATATTGCTTCACGCTTAAAAATGAGGTTATATAGCAGCAATTGGTTGTTACTTTTTAATGACACAATACAATGCCGTGGTGTAAAAATCACACAAATGAGGAACTTTTAATAAACCTGGCAACACCCGTTGTTTAAGTCCAAACTTGGTTTCATAATTAGGATTAATCAAGTAGTAAGTTTCTTTTAATACTTTAAATTTTTCTCTTTTGACCAGCCTTTTAAACCTGCTGATACTAATGCCGGTGTCTTTAATTTCAACCAAGCTCTCTATGGTCTCTTTATTTTCACCAAACATTTTTAACAAGCCTTTGAATATTCCGTAAGGCAATATGTGGTAATATGGCAACAGTGACAAAAACTTGCTTTGGCAAATTTGTTGATGTCCACCAAATGGCATTCTCCAAGGAGGAAAGCCAAAAAACATTACGCCATCGTTTTTCAAAAACTGTTTTATAATTTTAAAAAATTCCTCCTGATTTGGAATGTGTTCAATGACATCACGTAAAAAAATTAAATCGAACTGACCAATTTCATCGGCTGTCATTTTGTAAATATCCCTAGCAATAACTTGCCATTTTTCATACTTAGCATCCTCCAAATACTGTTTTGCTTTTGCAATTTGTGTGGCGCTGATGTCCACCCCAACTACCTCACAGCCCATGTCCAAAAATGGACTCAAATTTCCACCTTCACCACAACCCACTTCCAATACCCTGCAGGATCCGTCAATTATTTTTACTGAATTAACGTACGGCACCACATGTTTTAAAGTGGTAACACCTTGCTCCTTAAAATACAACGCCCTGTCTTTGTGTCTTTCTTGCATTTGTGTTTACTAGTAAAGAAGTAATTTATTACTTTTATACTTATACTAAACAGCTTTTCGGTTTGTTTAACGATGGTTATTTTTTAGTTTATCAAGGCTGAAAAATTCAAGCATAGCCTTAGCTACTGTTGAATTTTCAAACGAATATAAACGGAAAAGAACGAGTCAAACAAACCGAAAAGCTGTTTAGTATAAGTAATACGGTTCGAAAATAAGAATAATAATGGGAAGAGCATTTGAATTTAGAAAAGCGCGAAAAATGAAAAGGTGGTCAGCAATGGCCAAAACTTTCACGCGCATCGGAAAGGAAATTGTAATGGCAGTAAAAGCTGGGGGTCCTGACCCTGACGGCAACGCAAGGTTAAGGGCCATTATGCAAAACGCCAAGGCAGCCAATATGCCTAAGGATAACGTGTTGCGAGCTATCAAAAATGCATCAGACAAAGACACTTCCGGTTACAAAGAAATAATATACGAAGGTTACGGGCCGCACGGGATTGCTGTATTGGTTGAATCAGCTACTAACAACAACATAAGGACAGTTGCGAATCTTAGAAGTGATTTTAAAAAGTGTGGAGGCGAACTAGGTCAATCTAATTCTGTGATTTTTCTTTTTGACCACACTTGTAATTTTAAAATTGACAAAGGTGATCATGACCCTGAAGAATTAGAGTTAGAATTCATTGATTTTGGAGCAGACGAAATTTTTGTAGAAGATGAGTTTATAATGATTTACAGTTCCTTTGAAAACTTTGGATCCATTCAAGGTGCCTTGGAGGAAAAGGAAATTGAGATCGTCACATCCGGATTTGAACGCCTACCAACCAACACCAAATCGTTAACCGAGGAGCAGGAAGAGGACATGAACAAATTACTTGAAAGATTGGAGGAAGACGATGACGTATTGAATGTTTATCACACCATGATTTAATAGTGGGGAGCTCTAAAAATTAGATTTATTGAGGCGAACGATAAATTAAAAACGCAGTATACATAAGTATGTCAGGCTTTTAATTTTAAAGTTCAACGAAAAAAAGCAGTTTTTAGAATTTCCCTAGTTATAATATTTACCAAT
>JBLIBC010000160.1:0-6207 GCA_047632015.1 Glaciecola sp. | reverse complement strand
GAATATACCTTTGGAATCCAAATATAAATCAATACGCGACGTACATTAATGGAATCGGAACCAACGAAGGGACTAACAGGATTGCAGCTTTTCAAGGATTCTTCATTCGTGCCACAGGGATTGACACACTAAAACTTAACAACAGCCATAGAACTGTAGATTCAATTCTGACAACTCCATTTTTTAGAACAAAGCAATTGAACAGGGTTAACTTAAAAATTGTGTTCCAGGGAAAACAAGACGAAGTAGCGGTTTACACAAAACCAGGTGCTACCTATGGATACGACATAAAAAACGACGGATATAAAATGTTTTCGAACGACATTTCAAACCCTCAGATTTTCACAGTTAACGCCGACAGTATCATGTACTCTGTTAACGCACTGCCTGAAGACCCGCAAGAAGATGTAAAAGTGAGTTTACAAATACCAAAAAAAGGTCAAGTTACCATTTCGGCTTCTCATTTTTATTGGAACGATTTATATTCTCACCCAATGCTGTTTGACAAGCTAAAAAATATTTACACTGACTTGCAAAAAGAATCGTACTCTTTTTGGTCTGAAGAAACGGACATAAAAGATCGCTTCTCAATAGTGTTTAGTAAAACTGCAACAAACAGTAGCTTTGTTAATAGTAATTCACACACAATTGCAATAGATAATGGTAAAGTGATTGTAACTACTAATTCAAAAGAACGCTACCTTTGTTCAATTTATAACATGCAAGGAAATATAGTTTATTCAAAAAACTACAGTAATCAGGGTGATAAATTAATTATTGATTGTACTGGGATTCCAAAGGGAATTTACATCATTAAAATTAATGGAAATAGATATCCTGCAACTAAAAAAATCATTTTAAACTAACCTCCTGTTGAATAAAAAAATACTGGAGTTGATACCTTTATTAGGACACAAAACTTAAGACCTATTCTAAAAATTAATAGATTAGAATTATGGCAAGAGAACCGAGGAGGAACGACGAACAAGAGAACACCAATGAGGAATTGATTAAATGGTGAACAAAAACGAGAATTTAGCAGAGAATTTAGGTCAGAAGCAGTCCGTTTGAGTTATCAACGAGACAGCATCAAATATTTAGTAAATGAATTAGGAATGCAAGCAGCAAGGATTTATAAATGGCGTGCTGGATACAAAAATGAGAATAAGGTTTCTCCTACTGTTAAAAAGCAAGATAACCAGGAAGTAAAAGAGTTACGTAAAGCACAAGAATAGTAGCAAGTATGAAAAGACATGGCTATGCTCTTTCTGGTCCAGTAGTGGCTAAATTGATGCGTAAAGAAGGCTTGAGAAGCAAAATCAAGAGAAGATTTAAAGTGACTACAGATGCTAACCATGGATACTCCATTTCAAAGAATCATTTAAGCCAAAACTTCAAACCAAAGAAATTAAATGAAATTTGGGTATCTGATATTACTTATATCAGAACTGGTCAAGGATGGCTTTATTTAACAACGGTAATCGATTTGTTTGATAGGCAAGTAATCGGTTGGGCGTTGAGTAATTCGTCTTTTACTAAAGACACCATTGTTCCTGCCCGGAAGCCGAGGAGGAACGACGAACAAGCGAATTCAAAAAAGATAGAAGTTAATGAGCAAATGGCCTTGCCAAAAAGAACAATTGATAAGCCGCTTATTTTTCATTGTTTCGCCTGTTCGAGCAAAGCTCAGCAATTAAATACATGAAGGAGCTCCACTAAAGTGTAGTTCAGGTGAAGCTAACGCGAGTAGTTCGAGCCATTTGATGGAGGATTTAAGGATGTTGAACGCGTCATATTAAGTCTAATTGAAGTGGGCACTCTTGCCAATTAAAAAGTTACTTTATCTTCAATGCACTATTACAGACACCCCAACCGCAATAGTTATTATGTAGTACTCCGAAATAATTTTAGGCCAAAAAGGGTGTCGGACTTTTTAAGTCTAAAGATCAACACTTTACATTACCACCCGAAAACAAAAAAATCGCTAAAAATCAGCAACTTAATATATTTGTGGGCCAAAGGTCCCTACCGAGGAACGAGATCATGAACTCCGTTAAAAAGCGAATTACTGTGAATAATTATCAAACAAATTGAAGAAGGACCTTTTTCTGATCAAGAACAAACTTTAAAACTAATTATGTACACTAATCTTTAAGATCTTTTCTTGTACTTTATCAGAAACTTTTACGAAGAATATTCCTCTTGAATATCCCCAGGGTATTGTTAAATAATTTAAGTCCGTTTCATTCATGATGTTTGCAAGAAGCTTCCCTGCGACATTATATATTTGAATCCTTGAATTAGGAGTAATTCCACTTATTTTCAATTCATTTGATCCGTAACTCCAATTCAATCCATTATTAGATGAGCTTGATTCAATCCCCAATAAACCCCTACTTTTAAAAACCAGATTGAACCGATGAAAATCTTTCACTTTATCTGTTTCAAATGGGACGTCACTATTAATTGGAAATTCATAGGTTGTGTGTGAAATCAAATCCTCAACAAACACTTGAAAATCTGACGAAAAAAATGAACTTTCTTCAAGCATTAAATTATACTTGCCTTTAATTGCTGTTATATAGAGAGGGATAATATCGTTTTCCTTAACCGGTAAATTTTTGATTGAAAAACGAATATCATCCCATTTTAAGTATATTTCAAAAGAAGGATTATCACTGGATAGCTTGTACGCATCAGTTTCAGAATCAAAAACTTCACTTGCATTAACATTGTTTACAATAACAACTTCGTCTTTATCAGTAGCTGTTTTTACTTGGATTTTTAAAACATTGGATTTTTGAGTTGTTCTGAACCAACCTTTATTTTTCCCCGTGATTCTAGTATTGTTTTCTAAGGTAAATGCTGTTTCTGAAGATGATTTCACAAAAAAGCTTTGAGTACTCGCAACTTCTGATGTTCCCCCATTTACTCCTACCCCATTCACATAACTTGAATATCTATCCGATTCATTATCGTATAAATATAAAGCACCATCCATAGCAGAAGAAAAGCTAACCAAATCCCAATTAAGCATACTTGGATATGGATTCCCAACTAAATTCCATCCGTCAGATTCCACACGGTTTGAATTTGTATTAGTTATTTTTCTCTTTTTTTGACCGGTATGAACTACTCCAGTAAAACTAATAGTTTTAGGTTGCGATTTGTTGTAAAACAAAATAAAACCTTGGGATTGCTGAATAACCTGACCCATGGAATCTGGACTCCACCAACCAACCATTTTGTTTTGATTTGGCACAGACTCATCATACAGATAAACATTTGGCCAAGGAGTGTCGCTTGGTCCATTTCCGAAACCCCTTAAAGGAACCGTCTCATTAACTTGCGAAAAAGTAGCTCCAATTACGGGCGAGGTAAGATAATGCCAGCCTTTTGAATTTGGCTTGTATGAAATTGTCCTTTGAGCTACAATTGGACCTGAAATAGATCCCGAATTGTGGTAAACTTCAGCACTTCCATTTGTGTCAGAAAGTAACGTTAGCGTTTTACCGTTAACATTCAGAATGTCTGAATTAAGAATTAAATCCTCCTTGATGCCCTGGTTCCCTTCAAGATAAACTTGATTATCAATCGTAAGATTAAAAAATGTATTTTCTCCAAATATTCTTTGTGTAGTGTTTCCATTAAAATTTACCGTTCCTAAGAACATAGCACTCTTATTACCATAAAAGTTTTGCTTTATTGTCAAATCTCCGTTGGATTGAAGAGCGAAAAATGAACTGTCTTGAACAATCAAATTATTAACTTCAACATTCCCGATTATAGACAATGCGTTATTTCCCGTTACTAATTTTGGTATCACAACATAGGTTTCCTTTAAAATTGATCCATTATCAGCCATCAGTGGAACTAACCCTGACTCCCAATTTTCTGCAGCACTCCAACTTGAATTAAATGAGCCATCCCAAATGGAAGCATAATTTCTTTTCCAACAATTAATTATATCGAATTCATGTAATACTCCATTGTTCTGTTCAGGTCCGTGATCTAATAGCACAGGTGAATTATTGCACTTAAAATAATACCGTTGATAAATGCTTTTTGCACCCTCAAGTTCAAACATGATTTTCCGAATCCTCTCTAGGTTGAAAGAGGTACCTAAGTATGACAATTCGTCAATCTTTCCTTGAAAAAAAGTCTCTTTTAAGTTATTAGTCCCAATATAAAGAGGAAACGATGAATTACTGGGAGACCCTTCAAATGGTATAGATGAATCTTGACCTCCGTTAATATAACATTGTATTTTTTCACCATCATAAACAAAGGCCACATGATTCCATCGTCCTTTTGTTAAAACTCCAAGTGATTCCAGAGTATATGAAACCCCTTGTTTCCAGCCCGTAAATTTTACTTTACTGGTATTTCTATCGTAATTAACCTCATATTGTCCGAGTTTATGGATAACTGCTTCCATCTGATTTACAGTAGCTAAGGAAGGCATTACCCAAAATGAAAATGTGCCTTTTCCCGCGCTGTACATTGTTCTATTGTGCTGAACTACAGCATGGTCGTTTACGCCATCAAACGATAATGAAGCCTCCTCGCTTACACTGTTTTCGCCATAAACATTAACTAATATGGTGTCATGGGTGCTAGCACTAGGAATTCCGTTATCATGGGCATGAATATAAATGTAATGGGATCCAATATCACTTTGATTTGCAGTAAAAGAGATGTTTTGAGTACTTAAGTTGCCAGGAATACTTTCTACATTAAAATTTGATAAGGTATTATTGGAAATGTCAACAGAAGTACTTTGTCCTGACTCTGGCGCTGCATAAGAAGAATTTAAACTGTAACTCATCCCCACAGATAAGTTAATTTCTCTTGATTCCGGTAAATCATTTGCAACTGGAGGAACATTAAGCGTTCTTAAATCCATTGTAAAACATCTACCATCTAAGTAATGTACTCCATCGATTGCACCCCCTGGCCCGTCATAATTTGAGTTGTTCTGTCCAAAAAGGCCAATCTGATAAAATTTATTTCCCGCATTTGATTGTGCTCCTACCGTAGCATACGTAGTGGTGCCAAAACCACTAGTTCCTCCGCTTGCATTACCAACACCCCAGTTCATTTCACCATATGCAAATCGAGTGTTGTAACCAACACCAATGTCTGTGTCTTGAGCATCAGTTAGTACTACCTGAAAAGTATTCCTTGGATCAGTGTTTTCCTTGTAAAACCCAACCTGTACCCACTGAACAATAATTTTACCCGCCTCCAACTTAACATAAACATTGTTTAAACCACTTCCATTTCCTCTTAAGTCAACATCCGCCCAGAAGGGAGCAACCATAGCTGGGACACTGCTGGAGGGAAATCCACTAGCAGAATATGCGCTGTATGGCGCTCCAAAAGTAATATTACCGTTTACATTAATGTACAAGCTATTGTACGTTTGGCCGTAAAAAGTGAAGTCCCAACCCAAATTAATAGGTCCATAGGAGCCATCATCTAATACGTTTATTGAGGGCGCACTATCTTTTCCTTTAAAATCACCATTTATGTGCACGTATCCAGTACCCAATGAACTCCAGCACTCTCCCGTAGTTCTCATACCAGCATTACTAGTTCCAAAAAGTATGGGCACAACAGGGTAATCTTTCTGCAGGTTCATCCCTTCACCTAGTACCAAAGGTTTATCCTGCGCGGACAGCAAACCCGAGAGTAGAATTCCGAATAAAAATAATGTCAGTACTTTAAGCGATCGTATATTTGTTTCCGTAGTATCCATAAGTAAAACTGTTTTGTACTATTTTATCAAAAGCAGACCCAAAAATATAAAGCCTTTATTATCAAATAAATAGATGAAATAAATTTCTTTTAAAAAATCTACTTTAGAAACTCTAGTCTCTATAAGAGATTAAACCCAAGTCTTTGGTACAATAAAATTGTTTCTTACACGATAATTGGATCGATTACAACAAATCCCATATAAAAAATAGTGTTGACACCATTCTTACTGATGATTATTTAGATATGCAACTTACGGCTTCAAAAGGACACTGGAAGAAATGGTATTTGCATATGGAAGCTAATAGCGCAGGAATAAGAAACGAATACCGAACCTTGAGAATATTTTTTTTGTAATCACTTATTTGACGAGCGTTTAATAGGTATAAAAAAAGGGGATTCCATTAAATTTAACGCCTCCTATTTGGTGGACTTAAATTGCTCATT
>JBLIBC010000159.1:0-6230 GCA_047632015.1 Glaciecola sp. | reverse complement strand
TTGCAGTGAACTGCAAGCTTTTATATTGTTATAATACTTATAGGTTTCACTAATTTTTTAAATTATGACTGCCACCACCAAGAATTATGTATTGTATTTTTCATGTTATTATAAGGCGAATATAGCTAAATCCATTATACTTTGCTCTTTTTGATGGCAGAATATTATTTTGTTTGACCAGCTAAAACCGTTTCAGCATCAACTAAGTTATAGGCCCATTCTGTAATCTTTAATTCATTGTTGTTTTGAGAGCATTGTATTTGAATCCATCCATAGTGTAATTTATTTGCTTTCTTAAACTTGATTCCGAGGTGCTTATCTCGTGTGCCTTGAAATTATCCTGCTTCAGAAAAAGCATCCAAAGTTCCCCCTTGGAATGTCCAATTTCCGTTTTCTCCAATTTTTGCCCCTTTTGTTAAGGCGTCGGGATAACCGTAAGTGGAATTGTCAAGTATTTCAATATTTGATTCGAGAACAACAATAGCTTAGGTGTCAAAAGGTTCCGGCAATCCGTCAGGGTTTAATTTATTGAGATCTGTAATTTCAAAATCATCGTTCAAGTAAACTGTTTGTTTTCTAGTAGAAACCTGATCTACTTCATCGATCCATTTAAGACACTGTCAACATGAAGTGATATTTCATCATCGCTTGCAATGTTTCTCGATTTTGAATCAACTTAATTTCAGTGTTTGATTTTTCTTTTTGACAGACAACTATCGATAAAATAGTTAATCCTAGTATTACATTTTTTATAAGTTGTTTATGTGAATTTGTAAAACGCAATTGAGTCAAGGTAGTAGTCTGAATAAAATATAGTAATAAAGCAATAATAAAATTTTTATCATAGCGTTTTTGCGGTTTTTAGAATTTGTAAATATGACTTTATATGATCTAGTTTCAAACTGATGTTATTTCTAAAATATGCTATAGATTTATTAGCTTTGTCTTTGTAATTAAGCTTATGATTGGAAATAGTTTAAAAGACTCTTTTGAAAGATTTAACAAGATTCGTTGTCTAATTATAGGAGACGTAATGGTTGATTCATACATATGGGGCGCTGTTAATCGAATGTCACCTGAGGCCCCTGTTCCTGTATTTGAAGTAGAAAAACGAGAAAACCGGATGGGTGGAGCAGCAAATGTTGCTTTAAATGTCCAATCACTGGGAGCGATACCTATTTTATGTGGTGTTGTTGGGACAGATTCAAAAGGGCAGATTTTCAAAGAATTATTGAAAGGATCGAAATTGTCTACTGAAGGAATACTTGAAGACAATTCACGTGCAACAACATCTAAAACTAGAGTTATTGGTCCAGATGGTCACATGTTACGGGTTGATGAAGAGGAATTATCATTGGTTTCAGATAGCATAAAAAAATCTTTATTGGTTTTTGTGGAATCTGAAATTGCTAAAGGATTGGATGTTATAATTTTTGAAGATTACGATAAAGGAGTGCTGGATGCAGAATTAATTAAGCAGGTCATTTTGATAGCAAATAAGCAAGGTGTCCCAACTTGCGTTGATCCCAAAATAAACAATTTTAATAATTATGTAGGCGCGACTTTGTTTAAGCCCAATTTGAAGGAGTTGTCAGAAGGATTAAAAGTAGTGGTGAAAAAAGAGGATTTTACAGGAATTGTTCAATTGGGGAAAAAATTCATTGAAGAGCAACAGATCAAACAAATACTTATTACTTTGTCTGAACATGGGGTGATAATTGCGAACAGCTCTGATTCATACCATGTAAAGGCTGAGAAAAGGAAGATACTTGATGTTTCTGGAGCTGGTGATACTGTGATAAGTACCGCAGCAATTGCATTGGCTGCAGGAATAGAAAGAAATGATATAGCTGTGTTGGCTAACCTTGCAGGAGGTATAGTTTGTGAAGAGATGGGTGTGGTGCCTATCACAAAAAAGGATTTAATAAGTGAATACAATCGCTTGTATTAACTCATGAAACTATATCGAAACATACGGGAAAGAATCAAATTGTTTCAGTACAATACAAGGTCTTTTTCACTTCAAACCTTAAAAAAATTAAGTATCACTTCTTCCATAATTGGAGTGGGGTTAATGATATATTACCACGGTTTTGAGCACAGTGCTGAGTTTAAAGGGACTTTACTTTTTCTGTTAAAAGGATTGTTTGCGTATTATTTTTTTAGCTACTGTGTGAGGCTATTGTACAGTGTTAAGTTGTTTTCCTTTTTAAAACAAAATTGGCTTGAGTCGGTGATGCTATCGGTATTAATTGTGGACGTCGGTCTATTTTTATCACATGATATCCATCTCATTAAGTACTTGTCTGTGAGGATTGGTTTTGGACAGGATCTTGACTTATATGGGTTGATATTACAACTCTATTTGTTTGTTCTCATCTTGTTTGAATTAGGAAAAGCAGAAATTAATTTTTCCAGTAAAAAAGTTAATCCAGCGATCATTTTTATATTTATTTTTGGTAGCTTAATATTCCTTGGGGCAGGGCTGCTGATGCTTCCTGAAATGACTCGTCCAGTTATGGAAGGAGGTGCTTGGGTAAACAAGAGCATGAATTTTATTGACGCCTTATTTACCAGTGCAAGTGCGACTTGTGTAACGGGGTTAATGGTAGAGGATACCATGTCATTTTTCACTCTTAAAGGACAATTGGTGATACTGATGTTAATTAAAGTAGGAGGCTTGAATATTGTGGCTTTTGGTCTTTTTTTCGCTGTTTTTTCTCGATTTGGTTTAAGGGTTCGGCAGCATGATATCATTGAGGATATAGTAAATAAAGTAACTTTTAACAGCGCAAAAGGATTCTTTGGAAAGATACTTTTTATTAGTCTTGCAATTGAAATGGTGGGAGCAGCAATGCTGTTTTTTTTACTGCCAGAATCACCGGAAATTCAAACCATTTCCACTAGAATTCACTTTTCAATATTCCATGCTGTAAGCGCATTTAACAATGCAGGTATTTCCTTATATGAAGGAGGGTTTGCGAATGCAGCTGTTGCAAATAATTTCCCCGTCCTTGGTGTGATGAGTGCTATAATATTTATAGGAACACTAGGGTTTATAACAATCCTTGATTTAATAAGTGTATCCGATTTACGTGAGCGTATTAACAAGCCGTGGAAAAAATTACACATTGGAACACGCGTAGGACTTTTAAGTAATACCCATTTATTAGTTTTTGGAGCACTTTTCTTTTTAGTGTTAGAGTGGGGTGCTCAAAGTTTATCTAATCAGAATTTTATTGAGAAAATAATTACTTCAATTTTTCAAGTAGTCAATAGAACTGCTGGTTTTAATAGTGTGGATTTAGGGGGTATAGGGTTGCCGATGATCATCATTATAATCATGCTAATGTTCATTGGAGGCTCCTCTAGTAGTACGGCAGGTGGAATTAAAACTTCTACAATGACCTTGATTTTTGTATCGATTTACACGACTATAACAGGTAAAAAGAACGCTGAATTATTCAATAGAAACATCTCTAAAGATTTGCTTCTTAAGGCTTATGTTGTGGTGTTGTTTGCTGTGGGAAACATCTTTTTATGGACATTCTTGTTGTCTATTACCGAGTCTGAGTCTTTGGCAGCTGGAGACATGACATTACTTCAAATGGTGTTCGAGGAAATTAGTGCTTTTTCAACTGTGGGACTTAGTTTAGGAGTGACTACAGAATTCAGTTCTGCAGGTAAAATTATTTTAGTGATTTCAATGTTCATTGGTCGGTTGGGTACTCTGATGTTACTGATGGCGTTGAGCAAGCAAGTAGGTTCTACAAGGTACAAATACCCTGATGCTCACATGATGATAGGGTAGTAGATAGAATATTTTGCTAAATTTGTTAATAAATCAAAATAAATAAAATTATGAAGACTAAGTTATTTATCGTGTTACTTGTTATTGGTAGTGTTCTGAAGGCACAAGATTCTACAGCTACATCTGCGGTGAAAGATACCGAGACTGTACCAATGTGGGAAAAGGGGGCTACTTTTGGAGTTCAATTTACACAAGCATCTTTTCACCAATGGGTAGCTGGAGGACAAAACTCTTACTCATATGCTGGTTTGGCTAATTTATATGGAAATTATACAAAAAATAAGGTTAGGTGGGACAATACCTTGGACATGAATTATGGTAGTTTTAAGCAAGGGAATACTCCTTTGATAAAAAGTGATGATAGAGTTGAGTTTAATTCTGTGTTAGGTGTTGAAGCTGATAAAAAGTGGTATTATGCTGGGCAATTAAATTATAGAACTCAGTTTACACCTGGGTATTTGATGCAGGACGACGCTGCCCGATTAAGAATTTCTGATGTTTTTGCACCCGCTTATGTTACGTTATCTACAGGTATGGAGTATCGACCTAAGAAAAATTTATCATGGTTAATATCGCCAGTTACAGTAAAGTCTACTTGGGTTTTAGCACCTTCATTATCTGCAATTGGAGCGTTTGGTGTGACTCCAGGGGAAACTCTTAGAAATGAATTCGGTGGATTGACAAGGGTATCGTGGAAGGATCAATTAATGAAAAATGTGGACATAATCACTAATTTGAGTTTGTTCTCGAATTATTCAGACCAACCTCAAAACATAGATATTAATTGGGATTTACTCATGTTGTTTAAGGTAAATAAATTTTTGAATTTTACTTTCACGACAGTATTAATTTATGACCATGATGTTGATGTTCCTAAATTTGATAATGAAGGAAACTATTTGGGGAGAGGAAAAGGAGTGCAGTTTAAAGAAATATTTGCTTTAGGACTTACCTATTCTATTAAACGATAAATCTTAACGATAAATTTAAAAAATGCCCGAGGCGTGTAGCTTTGGGCATTTTTGTACAATGTCATTTGTTTTGTTGTAGCAAACAATATTCGCTTACTGTGGGAAGTAGAAAACAGATCCTAAATAAATACGATCATGAGCCTTTTCTCTTGATGTGTGGTTTGACCAGAGGTTATATTTTTGCAATTTTTGAGATACCACCTTTTACAGTATCACCAATTTGAGCAGAAATTTCAGTACCAACGGGGAAAAACAAGTCAACTCGTGAGCCGAATTTAATGAATCCAAATTGATCAACTTGATTAGCTTGTTGGCCTTCATTGCAATAGTAAACGATTCTTCTTGCTAGGAATCCTGCAATCTGTCTGAATAGAATTGCGGTGCCTTTATCATTTTCTATCACGATGGATGTTCTTTCGTTTTCAGTGGATGATTTAGGATTAAAAGCCATTAAGTATTTTCCAGGGTGATATCTAACGTATTTAAATATTCCACTGATCGGATTTCTATTGATATGTACGTTTATCGGAGACATGAATATACTAACTTGAATTCTATCATCTTTAAAGTACTCCGGTTCATGAACTGTTTCAATGACTACCACTTTGCCATCGCAAGGAGCGATTACATCTCCCTCTGATTGTTGAAAATCACGTGACGGGTTCCGGAAAAACTGTAAAATTATAATGAATAGTAATGCTGCCGCTGTGTATGTTAAGCACTGTATCCAAATTGTTTCAGGAGCAAAGTGTTTTGCTAAAAAAATAATTAAACCATCAAAAAGAATAACAATGGCAATGGACGGGTAACCTTCTTTATGAATCGTCATGTTGGAGTTTTAGTTAGGTGAATTTAAAAAAAAATATCAGATGATTATTTCTTTGCAAAGAGATTATTGCAGTAAACGTATCAACACTAAAAAGCTGAAAACTACTGGAGCTGCTATTAAGAGTCCGTCAAACCTGTCTAGTATGCCACCATGTCCAGGAAGTATGTTTCCTGAATCTTTGATGCTATAGGATCGTTTTAACATGCTTTCTACTAGGTCACCTAATGAGCCGAAAACCACTATGATTAAAGCGATTATAATCCATTCTGCTTTAGATAGTACTGTGAAATATGCTCCGCAATTGTAAGCGACTAATACAGCTAGTATTGCCCCTCCTAAAGTGCCTTCCCAGGTTTTGTTAGGAGATATTTTGGGAAATAATTTATTTTTACCAAAGGACTTTCCCGATAAATAGGCCCCGGTATCATTTGCCCATAAAGTAAAAAAGAAAACGAGTGTTAACTGGGCGCTGTATTCCTGATTTTTGATCTGAATTAATTCATTACTTATAATAAAGAGAGCAAAGGGTAGGGCAACGTACAATGTTGGCATCAAGGAATGTAAAATATTTGAGAAACCATTTTCTTTTAGTCGAAATAATTCAACTACGAAAAGAATC
>JBLIBC010000158.1:0-6325 GCA_047632015.1 Glaciecola sp. | reverse complement strand
TATTTCAGGAGCAAAACTTGTGACTCCTGGAATTTTGTTTGTGGGTTGTACTTTGATTTTGATTTTGGGGAAATATAAGGTATTGGACTCGTTGATTAAAGTGATCGGTGCTGTGTTGTTAATATCGACCATTGCAGCATTTGTATTGGCGCTGTTCAACAAGAACAGTATCCCGACAGAATCCTATTATATCATTGACACGGCTAGCTGGACTGACGCCTACAAGTTTGCCTTCATGATTGCCTTGATGGGTTGGATGCCCACTGCTATGGATTTATCATCCTGGAACAGCTTATGGGTTGTGGCAAGGATTAAACAGACGAAATACCACCCTGCGCTAAAAGAGACTTTGTTCGACTTTAATTTTGGTTATATCATTTCAGCTGTGCTCGCAATCTTCTTTGTGGCTTTAGGTGCTTTTTTAATGCATGAAACAGGCGAAGAGGTATCAAAAAGTGCTGTCGGTTTTGGAAAACAGGTGATAAGGATGTACACGGAAGCCATAGGCTCTTGGAGCTACATTGTGATTGCTATCTCTGTTTTTTCAATCATGTTTGGGACGCTAATAGCTGTTCTTGATGGTTATGCACGAAGTTTAAAAAGAATCTTAGAGTTGCTAAAGGATAAAGAACATCAAAAAAAAGGGAGCTATATTGGTTCCATTTTAATCCTTACTTTGATTTCATTTGTGATCATGTACAAGTATGTATATGCTGTTGACGCTAGCAAAGACGGCTTCCGAAATTTGATTGACTTCACCACAACGTTTTCCTTTTTAGTAGCCCCGGTTATAGCGATTGTCAATTTTCGGTTGATGAATAAAAAGTACATTGGTGAAGCGGCTCAACCTCCAAAATGGATGAAAATATTGAGCTATGCTGGAATAGTGTTTCTATTGGCGTTTAGTGTGCTGAAGCTGCTTACTTTGCCTTACTTCGGTTTTTTGTAGATAGCCCAGGTAATATTTTACCTTCCATTCTCGCCTTTTTTACTGATGCATTCAGTTCAAAACCTATCAACAAAACAAATGAGTTGATGTTGATCCAAAGCATGACTATTAATATAGTCCCTATAGAGCCGTATATCTTGTTGTACTGGTTCAGGTTGTTCACGTAATAGCTGAACAACACAGAAGTAATTATCATGAGTATAGTAGCTAAACTTGAGCCTGGTGAAAAGAACTGCCAAGTTTTACGTTTTGCTGGACCTAAATAATATAAAAATGAAATTGCAAAGTAGTACAGCAAAAACACACTTAACCAATTGGCAGCGTATACTAAATACAATTCGAACCCTTTTGTTACAGCACCATTGACTAATAGGTAATCAATGAATTGTTCTGAGAATATCACCAAAGCAATCGCTGTTACTAACAACGTAGTTAAAATCCCAAGTAACCCTACAGCTATCAATCGCTGCTTAAAATAGTTTCTTTTTTCATTAAACAAGGCTGTATTGTTGAACTCGTCGGTCAAGGAGAAAATTCCATTCGTGGCAAATAACAAGGCCAAAAAAAAGTTGAACGAAAGCAGACCACTTCGTTTAGTAGATATTAAATCGACAATGGTTTCGTGCGTTATTTCTTTGATTCCTGCAGGTAGCACTTCATCCAATTGAAACAACAAAGTTTCTTGAAATCCGGGCACAGGAATAAGTGGAATCAAGGTAAACAAAAAGATTATCCCAGGGAATATGGCTAAAAAAAAGGAGAAGGAAACACTAGCTGCCCTGCTGCTTAGCGAACCGTTAAATAATGCGCTGGCTAAAAAACGAATCACATAATAAAGAGGTACTTTATCAAAACCAAGCATACTGAAGCGCTTTGATGCTTTAATAAGAAAAGCTGCTCCTTTGTTCTTTTTGATTTTGGATTTTATTTCACTAAAACTTAGCATGCTTTTAGGCTAAGGTCCAGACTTTTAACTTGATGTGTAAGTGCTCCTACAGATATGAAATCAACACCTGTTTCGGCATAATCAGCAATATCGTCCTCGGTTATTCCTCCTGAAGCCTCGGTTTCAAATTTACCGTCAATTTTAGCTACTGCAGTCTTCATGTCGTCTGTGCTGAAGTTGTCGAGCATAATGCGATTTACTTGACCAACAGCAAGTACTTCCTGAAGCTCTCGTAAATTCCTTACTTCCACTTCAATTTTGAGGTCCAGGTTTTTATTTTTTAAGTATGCTACTGTTTTTTCAATGGCTGGTGCAATTCCTCCTGCGTAATCAATGTGGTTGTCTTTAAGCATCACCATATCATATAAACCAAACCGATGATTCATCCCACCACCAATTTTAACGGCTTCTTTTTCGAGCAATCTAAAATTAGGAGTTGTTTTTCGGGTGTCTAGTAGTTTGGCGTTGGTGTGCTTTATTTTTTGGTTTAATGAATGAGTATAGGTTGATATGCCGCTCATTCGTTGCATGCAATTAAGGAGTATTCTTTCGCATGCTAAAATTGATTGTGCCTTTCCTTTTACTTCAAAAGCAACATCACCAAAAGCGACTACTTCCCCATCATAAATGTTTTTAATGAAGGTAACTTCGTTGTCGTAATAATTGAAAATGAATTCCGCAACGTCAATTCCTGAAATGATTCCTTCTTGTTTTACGAGTAGTCTTGCTCGGCCGACTTCGTCTTTTGGAACGCTAGCTAAGGAGCTGTGATCTCCATCTTTAATGTCTTCCTGAAATGCTCTTTTGACTAACTCTTTTAATGCTTCTTTATTCATCTTCGATAATGAACTGATGAATTTCTTGCAATGACCCGTTGCCCTTAAGTAAGAAATAAGTTCGATAAGTAGCTCCCTTGGTTACAAGATTACCAATTTCAAATGCTGAGCCATCTTTAGCATTACCAACATGAACGGATTCATACCTGATTACTGGATGCTCTTTGAAAAACTTTTTTAATATTTGCTCAGCTTGAGTTTTGCTGTAAACAGACTCTTCCTCCAAAATACTTAACTCAACACTCCAATGGAAATAACTAGACAATGCCTTGGCATCACCTGCATTCAATGAATTTGAAACATCACCACTTATCGTAGCAATTATAAGTAACAAGCATGTAATGAATAACTTCATCATGATAAAAGTCTTTACCGTTCAAAATAGCAAATAGCAAGCCAAAAAACAACTTGATTGCTATTTATCTCAGAACAGAAAACTTAATATAAGTCCTCCTGCAAAGCAGTTCTGTAAAGTTTTATTTCGTCACGGTTGTATTTGTTGTCGGAATCAACTAACAATTGAAACAAGTACAACAACTGATCTTCTGGCACTTCTAACGCTACTTCTTCTCCTTCTACTTCTTCTCCCTCTACTTCTTCCTCTTCAATTTCCAATTCAAAACCATCATTGGCTGCTAATTTTTCTTTGACGAATCTCAAAGTTTTTAGTACCAAAGGATCCTCTATTTCTCTTGCGATCACTCTCAAATCATCAATTTGACCAGTGATTTTATCCACATCAACTTTCCCTTTTTCTAATCCTTTGATGATGGTAGCGTATAATTCTTGAGCCTTATCGTTCTTCATTATATTTTTTTATAAAGTTAGGTACTTATCCTTAAACCGCATAAACTTTCGTGGGTTTAAGTATCATTTTACAAGAGCAAAATTAATTAATTTCTACTTAATTATTAATGTCAATGAATTTTTTAATATCAGTAGTTGTTCCAAAAACAATGATGGTGTCGGATTCACGAATAACAGTTTCCGAATCAGGAACACCCATAATATGAGCCTCCTTCTTCACTTCCCCTCCTTCTTCAATTTCATATTCACGCTTAATGGTAATCAGATTCAACCGGTATTTGGCACGTAAGCCTATGTCTTTGATTGACCGTTCTGTGATGTCTTTAGGTGGTTTCACTTCAGCTACCTCATAATCGTCGGGTAATTGCAAAAAAGAAACTATGTTAGGGTTAATTAGTTGTTCAGCGATTAATACACCTATTTGTTTTTCGGGCTCTAGTATTTCAGTAATGCCCATTTTTAACAAAATGGATTTTTGCATTTCGTCATTGGCGCGAGCGATAATTCTTTTAGTGCCAAGTTCTTGAAGTTGATAACAACACAACAACAATGCTTCAAAGTTAGCTCCAATTGCCACAACTGCCGCATCCACATCCCCTATGTTTTGTGCTTGAAGTGCTCTGATGTCAGTGGCGTCCATTGTAATAGCCAACGCTACTTTATCTTCAATGTCTTGCAGCTTATTTTCATTTGTATCTACAGCTATAACTTCGGCGTTCCTATCAGCCAATATTTGGGCAATACCTTTACCGTATTTTCCCATTCCGATAACCGCAAACTTTGAACCTTTCATGATGTTAAATTTTACTTAATTTTATCCAGTGCTTGACTTAAATCCGCAAGTAAATCCTCTACATCCTCTACACCAACGCTTAATCTAATAAGTGAATCTACCACTCCTGTTTTTTCACGTTCTTCTTTTGGTATCGATGCATGCGTCATTGACGCTGGATGACCGCACAAGGACTCTACGCCTCCCAATGATTCCGCTAAGTAAAATATTTTGGTGTTGGAAATTACTTTCTGAGCATCTTCCAATTTATTTCCTGCTGTTGTAAAAGATATCATTCCTCCAAAACCGTTCATTTGCTCCACAGCAACTTGGTGGTTAGGATGACTTTTTAATCCTGGATAATATACTTTGTCCACTTTGGGATGCTCAGTTAAGTACTGCGCTACTTTTTCCGCGTTTTCACAATGACGCTGCATTCTTAAGTGCAATGTTTTTATTCCTCTCAACACTAAAAAGCAATCTTGAGGACCAGGAACTGCTCCACATGAGTTTTGATAAAAAGCCAAGTCTTCTGCCATTTTATCGTCGTTTAGAACTAATCCTCCCATCACAACATCACTGTGACCGCTCAAGTATTTGGTAATGGAATGCATTACTAAATCCGCTCCTAAATCCAAGGGATTTTGTAAGTACGGTGATGCAAAAGTGTTGTCAACAGCTAACAATAATTCATGTTGTTTCGCCACCTCAGCCACAGCTTTTATGTCAATGATATTCATCATTGGATTGGTTGGAGTTTCCAACCAAATCATTTTAGTTTTATCGGTAATATGTTGCTTTACGTTGTTTGGATTATCAAATGAAATAAACTTAAATTTGATTCCGTAATTTTGAAATACCTTGGTGAACAACCTGTACGAACCACCGTATAAGTCGTTTGACGAAATGATTTCGTCGCCTGGCTTAAACAACTTTAAAAAGGTATCCATCGCAGCAAGTCCACTGGAAAATACCAACCCATGTTTTCCGTTTTCCAAGGATGCTAAATTACACTCTAATACTTGTCTTGTGGGGTTTTGGGTACGCGAATATTCAAATCCTTTGTGAACACCAGGCTCACTTTGCACGTATGTTGAAGTTTGGTAAATCGGAGTCATGATAGCCCCGGTAGTTTCATCAGGAGAAATACCTCCATGAATTGTTTTAGTCGCGAATTTCATAGGTGTAATAGTCGTTATTCTAGCTTTGCCTCCAATGCTTTCTTTTTGGCGTAATTCTTTTTTATTTCTTCTAAAATTTTTAAGTAATCATCTCGTCTGGCATAATCTTGATTATCCGGAGAATCATATCCTAACATTTTTGCTTGTTCTCTGAAGTTCCTAACCTTATTTCTCAAATCCTTGTCTTTTTCAGTTGCGTTTTCAAGGTCTGTTACTAATTTATCTTTCTTTTCTTGTTCCGATTTTTTTGCCTGCTCTCTTTCATACTCTTCGTTTTCCTTCACCTCCATTTCCTGTTGTAATTTCACGAACTCATCCTTTTTTGCTTGCCCCTTTGAGGAATAACCCTTTTTTTGTCCAAATTTAGCTGTAACCATTAATTCATGTGTTCCAAAACTGTAGTTAGACAAATTGGTAGTTGTTAAGTCATAGGAGTAACCAAAGGACATTTGATCATTAGGTGTGTTAAAACCTACTATGGCAGATATTGCATCATTTGTTCTGAAGACCCCACCCAGCCAAATAAATTTCCTAAAAATTATCCTTGCTCCTGCATCAACTTGAATGTCCACTGGATACGAATACTTTACCAAAAATGAAGGTTCCACGTCAAAATTATCGTTCAAATTAAAGGTGTAACCTCCATTTAAAAAGTAGTGAATTGTTAAAATTGAAGGTGATTTAATGTTGTTTTCAGAAAATGAAATCCTGCTCTGAATAAATTGCGGGGTAGAAAGACCTAAATAAAATTTGTCTTTTTGACTCCAATAAACTCCCCATCCAAAATCAGGTATTAGCGTTGTTAACCTGGAGTTAGACAATACTTGATCTCCC
>JBLIBC010000157.1:0-6340 GCA_047632015.1 Glaciecola sp. | reverse complement strand
CAAATTTTCAATATACAGCGAATTCTAGATTTGATATAAACAATCAAGACAATTTTCAAGACACCGAAGCACTTGTAGAAGAGAATTACTCTTTGGCTGACAAAGAAAAAGAGTTTATCATAAAGGCTTTGGAGAAATACAAAGGAAAAAGAAAAAGTGCTGCAAAGGAATTAGGTATTTCAGAAAGGACTTTGTACCGGAAGATTAACGAATATGATATTGATTTATAATTTTGACAATAATTAGCTGGAATGATTTACAACTCGAAAATCCAAACAAGAAAATTAAATACCTTTATTCTGGTTTGTATCTTGTGCGCATGCATTTCATGTAAGGTTTCGTACTCTTTAAAAGGAGGTAAAATTCCTGGCGAAACATTCAGTATTGAAAACTTTGAAAACATTGCTCCATTAGGAAGTCCAGCAATTAGTATTTGGGTACAAGATCTACTCCGTGACAGACTCTTAAAAGAAACAAGTTTAAAATACAAATCCGAAGACGGTGATGCTCATTTTACCGGTACAATTGTGTCTTACCTTATTTCTCCTGTACTTGGTACAGGATCAACTACAGCCGATTTAAACAGGTTAACAATCAGTTTAAAAGTTAACTACAGCAATGGAGTCAATGAAAAAAATGACTTTACTAAAACCTTTACCGATTTCGGCGATTTCAAAAGCACCGAAGACATTACTGTAAAGGAAGAAGAGCTTATAGAAACCATTGGTAATAAACTGGTTAGTCAAATATTTAACCAAGTTCTTGTTGACTGGTGATTAATAAAACCACATACCATAATTTGCTTACCTCTAACCAAAAAATTAGTGTTGAGGACATGCAAGGTTTAGGTGAATTAGTTACTGATTTTCCTTACAGTCAAAACATTCGACAGCTGTACTTGAAGGCATTATATCAAAACGAAAGTGTCAAGTTTGAAACTGAATTAAAGAAAACTGCAGCTTACACTAGCAATAGAAGTCATTTAAAAGAATTCATATTAAATGATAGTTTTGAAGAAGAACAAGAAGTAATATTTACGTCCTTTAAAAAAGAGACTGCTGATGTTGCCCCAGAAAATAAATTTGAAAAGATTGAAGAAGAACTAAATGATAAAAACGTTGAAGACAAACTAAACAAGCAAAAGGAAACAATTACTACGGACGAAAGTCACAAACAAGAAACTGTCACAAACATCATTGACCCTTCCTTAAACGATGAATTTTTAAGTCAAGCCATCAACGCTTCCATATCAATGGAAGTAGGATGGAACAACAAAGACAAAGAGGGTAAAACTGAACCATCACCTCCTCAAAAAGAAAAAGCTAATGAAGTTTCCCAGAAAAGAAGTTTTATTCAGTGGATTAAGCTTTACGACCAGGAACAGCAAACCAAAGCAATTGACCGATCCGAGTTCAAGAAAAAAGCTTCCTTACTCATTGATGAGTTCATCAGTAACCAGCCAAGGATCAGCCCAAAAAAGGATTTTTACTCCGCAATAAACATGGCAAGAAAAAGCCTGCAGGATTCAGATGAGGTTGTCAGTGAAACTTTAGCTCAAATAATATTCAAGCAAGGAAACCATCAAAAGGCAATCAAAATGTATCAGTCATTAAGTATGAAATATCCGGAAAAAAAGGCGTACTTTGCAGACCGAATTGAAAAAATAAAAATTTCTCAAATAAAATAAAATGGCAGTATTATCAATATTAATAATCATTTGCTCAATATTACTAATCCTTATTGTGTTAGTACAAAACAGCAAAGGTGGTGGACTTGATTCCAACATAGCTTCACAAAGTCAAGCTTTTGGTGCTCAAAAAACAACTGAATTAGTGGAAAAACTAACTTGGGGACTTGCTGGAGCGTTAATCATTTTTTCAATCATGTCTACAAAATTAATTTCGAAAGAAAGTGTTGATTATTCAGATTCCGAATCCACTGAAGTAGTTAATGGAGAAAGTGAAGAAGATGGAGAAAGTGAAGGAGAAGGTGGACAAGAAGAGGGTTCAACCAATTAAATTTTACACATTAAAACATTTCATAAATGTCAGAGTGACACGTCACATCTGACATTTTTTTTAACCAACAACTAAATAACTGCAATAATGTCTTCAATTATTTAAGACAACGCAATGGCACATAAAATGCAATCAACAGGAAATTATTAATTAATAAATTAAAAAAATGGCAAAAAAAATATCAATACAACCACTTGCTGACAGGGTGCTAATTCAAGCTGCTCCAGCCGAGGAAAAAACTGCTTCAGGAATATACATCCCTGATACAGCAAAAGAAAAACCACAACATGGAACTGTAGTAGCAGTAGGTAGTGGAAAAAAAGACGAACCATTAACAGTAAAAAAAGGTGACAATGTACTTTACGGAAAGTATTCTGGTACTGAATTAAACCACGATGGAGTAGATTATTTAATCATGAGAGAAGCGGATATTTTCGCAATCGTTTAATCAAAAAATACAATGGCAAAAGAAATATTATTTAACATAGAGGCAAGAGACAAAATCAAAAGAGGTGTTGATGCACTTGCAAATGCAGTAAAGGTAACCTTAGGACCTAAAGGAAGAAACGTTATCATCGACAAAAAGTTTGGAGCACCTTCAGTAACTAAAGATGGTGTGAGTGTTGCCAAAGAAATTGAATTGAAAGATCCTTTTGAAAACATGGGAGCGCAATTGGTAAAGGAAGTAGCTTCAAAAACTGCTGATGCAGCTGGTGATGGTACTACCACAGCAACTGTACTAGCTCAAGGAATATACGGGGCAGGTATTAAATCTGTTACTGCTGGAGCTAACCCAATGGACTTAAAAAGAGGTATTGACAAAGCGGTTAATGCTATCGTTAAGGACTTAAGCAAGCAGTCAAAAGCAATTAATAAATCTGCTGAAATTGCGCAAGTAGCTTCTATTTCAGCAAACAATGACACCGAAATCGGAGCCAGTATTGCAAAAGCAATGGACAAGGTTGGAAAAGACGGAGTTATTACTGTGGAGGAAGCAAAAGGAACTTCCGATGAATTAGTTATCGTGGAAGGAATGCAGTTTGACAGAGGTTATTTGTCACCGTACTTCGTAACCAATGCGGACAAAATGGAAGTGAATTTAGAAAACGCTTTGATTTTAATTTACGATAAAAAAGTATCTGCAATGAAAGACCTACTTCCTATATTGGAAAAAGGAGCTCAAGCAGGAAGACCATTGTTAATTATTGCTGAAGACATAGACGGAGAAGCTTTAGCTACTTTAGTGGTTAACAAAATCAGAGGTTCATTAAAAGTTGCTGCTGTTAAAGCTCCAGGTTTTGGAGACAGGAGAAAAGCAATGTTAGAGGACATCGCAGTATTAACTGGCGGAACCGTAATTTCTGAAGAACAAGGAAGGAAATTAGAAGACGCTACTTTAGAAGATTTAGGAACTGCTGAAAAAATTGTAATAGACAAAGACAACACCACTGTTGTTAATGGTGCTGGAAACAAGAAGATGATCAAGGCAAGAGTTGAGCAAATAAAAACTCAAATTGAAACTACCACTTCTGATTACGACAAAGAAAAACTTCAAGAAAGGTTGGCTAAACTTGCTGGCGGAGTAGCTGTTTTATACGTAGGTGCTGCTACAGAGGTTGAAATGAAGGAGAAAAAAGACAGAGTTGACGATGCATTGCACGCAACTAGAGCTGCTGTGGAAGAAGGAATAGTAGCAGGTGGAGGAACAGCACTAATTAGAGCAGTTGATTCATTAAAAAATCTTAAAGGAGAAAATGACGACCAAGATTTAGGTATCAACATCGTTAGGATAGCAATTGAGACTCCATTAAGAACAATTGTAGCAAATGCAGGTGGCGAACCAGCTGTTGTAGTTGCAAAAGTAAAGTCTGGTAAAAAAGACTTTGGGTACAATGCAAGAACTGATGTTTACGAAAACTTAATAAAAAGTGGAGTAATTGACCCTGTTAAAGTAACAAGGTTGGCTTTGGAAAATGCGGCGTCTATATCAAGCTTAATGCTCACAACTGAATGTATTATCACTGACGAACCTGAAGCTGAAGGTGCTGGTGGAATGCCAGGAGGTATGCCAGGTGGAATGCCAGGAATGATGTAATAATTGTAATTATACTATTATCAAAGCTGCTTCAGAAATGGAGCAGCTTTTTTTTGTTTTTAATATTATAAAATCACCTACTATCCTCCTCCCGTAAAACTAAAACTGATCGCACGGACTTTATGGGAGTTCTAAAGATTTGATTTATTGAGGCGAAAGACAAATTTGAAACGCAGCATCCATAAGTATGTGAGGCTTTTAATTTTAAAATTAAACGAAGAAAAAGCAATTTTTAGAATTTCCCTTTAATACCTCAACACAAAATCTTCCTTTACTTGGTCCTTCTTGAAAAACACAAGACCTATCCAGAATAGATCTATTGTAACAGTAACCTGCGGGTGGTTTTTAATGTATTCCCACGCTTCTTCCATGCCTTCACTCCAATGTATATCATCGAATATAAACAAGGACGATTCGGTTGCTTTTGGTAAACACGTTTCAAAATAATCTATCGTAGGTTGCTTTTGATGGTTACCATCAAAAAAAGCGTAATCTATTTGAGGATAATCTTTAACTACCACAGGTAAAGTCAAAGCAAAATCTCCTACTTTAATTTTAATTGAATCTGCTTTGTAAGAATGAAATACTTTTTGAGCAAGTTTAGCCGTTTCAGGACACCCCTCCATGGTAGTCCAATTAGCACTTTTACTAGCACTATACTGGTAAAGCGTACTTATACCCAATGACGTACCCAATTCCAAGGCATGTTTCGGCGCTACATGATCACATAATACAGCCATCAACTCCCCTATTCTTTTTGACTTAGCAGCATTCTTGGCAATTGCACTTATCTTTTTTTCTTTAGAATTGTTCAAATGAGAACCTGCACCAAAATCCGTCACCCTAATGGTTCCTTCATTTTTGCACAACATTTTCCGAACCGAATCAATTTTGTCAAAAGAGTAAAATGACTTTTTAGATAAAATCACCTTCGTATACAAGTCAAACACAAAAGGAGAATGCACCGAAAACTTACTTTTTGCTTGAAAAAAGTATTTGATGTACCTAAATATGAATTTTAATTTTTCCAATTGAAACCTAATTCCTAAACAACCTACGTGAAAAAAAAGACAAAAGAAAAGACAAACCCTTTAGAGCTTGTCTTTTCAAATGATTTTAATTTAATAAACTAAAATGGTAAATCATCCTCTTGAGACGATGCCAAGTTAGCCGCTTCAGGAACAGCTTGTGCAGCAGGTGCAGCAGCACTAGCTTCAAGTTTCCATGCGTCTAAAGTATTAAAGTACTTTACTAATCCGTCTTTTGGAGAAGTCCACTCTCTACCTCTTAAGTTAAAGTAAACTGTTACTTCATTTCCTAATTGGTATCCGTCAATTAAAGACACTTTATCCTGTGCTAATTGAAAGGAGATTACCTGTGGGTATTGTCCAGAATTATCTTCTAGTACAAACTCTCTCTTTTTAAATTTTTCGCTAATGATTTGCTCTTCGCTTATGACTTTTAAAGTCCCTTTTAATGAAAACATATGGTATAATTTTAGACTCCAAAAGTATGAAAAAACTGATGTCGGCGCTTGTTTTTCAACTAGTACTTATTAACAAATTTCCCTATCAATGTTAATAGGACTCAACTCGTTCATGGAAAACTTACTTACAAGCACCTTTTTTGAATAAACCTGGTTGTTTAAGTTCAAATTTCATCTTTATCATCTCCCTCAAAATTGGACAACGATAAATTAGTTGATACTATTTAGATAAATCTTTTTACTAAACTGTTGGTTATCGTAAAAGGCCTTTACAAAATATAACCCTGTAGATTCACCTGCTACATCAAACACTACAGTACTATTCTCATTGATCAATTTTGAAATTCCAGTCATTTTGATTAAGCTTCCCTCAATATCAAATAACTGGACTGTAATGTTTTCAGTAACACCAGCCAATGCTATCACAAGGGAAGAACCTCTCATAAATGTTTGTACTTCACCGTTCGTTCCAAAATCAACAGCATCAATTTCCGAAAACTTGAATTTTGAATCATAATCAACCTGTTTCAACCTGTAGTACTTTTTCACATACCCATTGATACCCCAATCAGCAACAGCATAATGATTCACAGTTGTTGAATTTCCAGCTCCTGTCACTCTATCAACCAGCTCCCAATCTTTTGCATTTGAAGATGATTCAACATCAAAATAATCGGAATTAATTTCTGAATTGGTAGTCCACTCAACCTCAACAAACCCTTGTTTTTTACTAGCACCAAA
>JBLIBC010000156.1:0-6360 GCA_047632015.1 Glaciecola sp. | reverse complement strand
TACGTAAGTCACCAATTGGCAATTGAGAACCCGTAAACACGACTGGTTTAGATAAATTCTCTAGCATAAAACTCAATGCAGAAGCTGAGTAAGACATAGTGTCGGAACCGTGAAGTACAACAAAACCATCAAACTCAATGTAATTTTCTTGAATAATGGAAGCTATTTTAGCCCACTCTTCGGGATTCATGTTAGACGAATCAATCGGGTCTTCAAATGAAATGGTTTCAATCTCACACTCCAATTGTTTCAATTCAGGAATCCTATTCAATAACTTGCTGAAATTAAAAGCTTTCAGGGCACCGGTATCAAAATCTTTGCGCATTCCTATGGTACCGCCAGTATATAATAAAAGTATCTTAGCCTTTGAGTTCATTATGGTATTTTAATTTATTGACAACAGGATTAGCATACATCACTAACAATCCTTGTAATGCAATAGGGTTTTCTGCGTCTATTCTCATTTCCAGTCTACGCTCAAAAAGTGACTTTTCATCTTCGGTGTATAAATGAGAATATTCATTGCTGTTATTCAAAATATCATAAGCGATATAATTTGTGGGCCACAATCTATAGTTGCTCAATATTGAATCATCAATTACTTGTGCTAAGGCCAATATTTGCTTGTTTGGCTTATCAAATTCTTCTTTAATTGTATCGATTTCCGTATCCAATACATCTCCTATATGCATGTGTATTCTTTTCTTCTGTCCCATAACACCACTAAGAAGCGTCATGAAATCTTCATTTTTTTCTTTGATATAAATCTCATTATTGGCCTCAGCCAGTAATTGCGGAATTTTCAACACGTCAGTAGGATCGTATTCGTATGAAATTGAAACGGGGACGACTTTGATCTTTTTAAAATAATCCATAAGACCTACTCCGTTAGAGGCCATTCCCACCATTTTCAATACGCCAGGATTCGTCGCATCATTCCCGTCCTTAGTCCTTCCTTCACGTTGCGCAATCCAAACAGATCTACTTTCCTCTAGCAATAAATGACCCATATATTCCGATAATACTTTAGAACTTTCTAACATCTCTCTTGGCGTCAAGCCTCTTCGAACTAGAAAATTTCGATTCATCTTTGCCAGAACGTTCAGAAAATCTTTTTTAACCAAATTATCGCCAATTGCTGATGCCGTCATAACCAAACCATGTTCAAATAATGCAGTGTTCAGCAAAGTGGTGTCCAAAAGAATATCCCTATGATTTGATACAAATAAATAAGACTCCCCTTTTTTTAATTTTTGGAAACCCGAAGTCGTCAATCCATCAGAACTTTTTTCGATAATTTTCCGCATGGAATGGTATATAAAATTGCATTGAAAATCACGAATGGATTGTACATTCCTCAATTGCTCTTTCCAAACAGAATCCTCTACATCTGGAAAAGTAAAGTTCATCAATGCCTTCATCATAGGATGATTAATCACTTTCAATATGGCATCGTTTATTTCGGCATCATAAAATGGCCGAATAGTGTCAAATTTTTGCATTTTTAGTAATTTTAGCTGCGCAAATGAACAAAAAAAAATTTAATTATAGTGAATTCTGTTTTAAATACCGAAAACTAGCTTAGAATTTTCAGTTGTAATCTCAGCGATATCATTTGCCGAAATCTCATAAATCTGGGCTAGCTTATCTACTATATTAAGCAGATAACTACTTTCATTTCTTTTTCCTCGAAAAGGAACAGGAGCAAGATAAGGAGAATCAGTTTCTAAAACGATATGTTTCAAATCAACTTGATCTAGAAACTGATCAATCTTTCCGTTTTTAAAAGTAACCACTCCACCGATTCCTAGTTTCATATTATAGGATATCGCCTTTAAAGCCTGCTCATAAGTTCCTGAAAAGCAATGAAATATCCCAAACAAATCAGGCGATTTTTCTTCTTCCAAAATCTCAAATATTTCATCGAAAGCTTCTCTACAATGAATGACGATTGACAATTTATATTTTTTTGCTAATCGAATCTGTTTTCTAAATGCTATTTGCTGTTCCTTCAAATGCGTTTTGTCCCAATATAAATCGATACCAATTTCGCCAATGGCATAAAATTTTCTTTTGGCCAACTCCTCTTCTACATGTCGCAACTCTTCTAGATAATTTTTCTTTACATAGGTAGGATGCAATCCCATCATCAAGAAAACATTGTCTGGATAGTTTTTTTCTAAATCGTACATGGCCTGAGTACAAGAAGAGTCAATTGCAGGAATAAAAAACCGAGTGACCCCGGCCTGAATAGCTCTTTGCATCATTTCATCACGATCTTGGTCAAATTCATCTGAATATAGGTGGGTATGCGTATCTGTTATTGTCATTGTTTTCATTTAATGAAGCAAAGTTAGCATTTTGAATTGTTGTTTTTTAGATTCTTGCTAATTTAGATTACTTTTGATTTTCAGCTTTGAACTATGAAAAACCTCCACGAATTCCTCAAAAAGGAAAAATACAAGAAAATAAAATTTAAGATTACCAAGACACAGCACCTTTTGATAAAAGCAAAAATCAACGGGGTAGTTGGCAACTTTATATTAGACACAGGAGCATCAAATAGTTGTGTAGGATTTGAAAGTGTAGGCTTATTTCAGCTAGAAGCAGAAGATTCAAAAACTAAAGCCTCTGGAGCAGGTGCAACGGGAATGCAAACACAAACGGCCTCTAACAATACTCTTCAACTGGGCTTGTGGAAAGATATGGAATTCAATTTAGTAATTTTTGATTTATCTCACGTAAATGAAGCATTAATTCAACATAAATCAAAGGCGGTGCATGGCATAATTGGCGCCGATGTATTGATGAAGGGAAGAGCAATTGTAGATTATTACAATCATTACTTATATTTGCTTAAATAAAATAATTCTGAATCACTTATAAACAAAAAGCGCATCGGGTTACCGATGCGCTCTTTCAAACTACTACAAACTCTATTAAACTTATTCTTTTATTATTTTAGAAGCTGACACTTTTCCGTCAATTTCCGTTTTAACAATATATATTCCTTTTTGCAAGTTGCTAGTTTGCAAAGTTGCTGCATTAGCAGCTGGTCTAGTTGTTAGAACTTCTTGACCTAGGATATTGTAAACAGAAACTCTTTCGATAGTACTGTTTGCTTCAATCGTCAGGTTGTTTCTAACCGGGTTAGGATACATTCTTACATTCGAGGCTTCGAATTTAGCTGTACTTAAAGAAGCCTTCCCTATTACAACTGTCCCTAAAGCTACTTCATTATCAGGGTTCCCATTCAATCCTTTTATCGTAAACCCGTACTGAACGATCAGTCCTGCAGGAATAGCTGTAGCTGTCGTAATACTGAAAGATTCACCCGATACTAATGGGGCTGTGATTTTAAGCACATCCTCAAAACCCTTACTCTCATCTAATCCTTTTATAAATGCGATAGCAGTGTATCCAGCGGCTAGCGTATTACTTGCAACATCACCATTAAAAGTAAGTATTTGCCCTGCTAACGCTCTATTCTCAATAAATGAGTTTCCTTCTACTATTTTATTCCCTTTTCCAGCACCATCTGACCAATAAGCGTTGCCTGCATCATAAGTATTGAAGTTCGGAGAAAGTGTAACCTTATCATTTGTAGCATCCGAAACAGTTTTTACGTCGGCCATCGCCCATTCTCCGCCACTAGCATAAGTTCCGTCTTTGAAAAACCAGTTTAGATAACCCTTTAATTCAGATGAACCGTCTATTGTTACCGTTGTTTTATTTTCACAACTATCACCCACCGTATATTCAAAAAACTTAGAGGTTACTAAACCTCCCGCATATGCTCCTCTAATAGCAAATTTAAGAACCACTCCAGCCGTGTTATCCGCTAAAGTAGCTTTGTATATCTGTCCTGAAGGATTAGTCATGTTCACAAATTTCTCTGGAGCCTGAAAATATACCTGAGGACTAAATCCCGCTTTATCTGTATCCAATAATTCAAAAGTGATCATTACATCAGTCCCACTAGTTACAAAGTTATATTTATACCCAGTAGAATATGTTCCTTCAGAAGCTTCTTTAGATGTTCCAGCACAAGCCGTACTCGCGTCTACAGTAAAAGAAACCGTATATGTAGCAGTTACAGATCCATCTTGCGATGTAACAACTACCGTAGCATCGCCTGGAAGCGCAGCTGCTTGAGTTATAACATGAGATCCTGAACTATTCGTTTTTGTTACTGAAGTAATTTGAGGTATCGTTGTTGTTCCCTTTGGAAGCACTACAGAGTAGGTTAGTTTTCCAGGTACAAAACCAGCTACAGTTAGCGCATCAACTTTCAGGTCTGTTAGCGTAGCATCTTTAGCATCTGTATTACCAGTACTACAATTATCACCGACATTGTATTTGAAATTTTTAGTTTGAACTACGCCTCCAGCTTCATATGGAAATTTACCAGCTAAAAGAAGTTCTGTGCCAGCAACCTGACCTGCTATCGTTACTGTATACTGCTGCCCAGAAACCAAGGTCATAGCAGTAAATGTATTAGTATTACGAACCAATTCTACGTTAGAAATACCAGGCTTGTCAGTATCTAACACCGTAAAAGTGACTTTCACATCAGTTCCATTTGCTAATGTTTCAAATTTATAGGTATAGCCCTTTGAAAATGTGGTCCCATTAGTAGGTACTTCTTTAGATGTTCCCGCGCAAGCTGTACTTGCATCTATGCTATAAGACACCGTATATGTTGCTGTTACAGTTCCATCTTCCGATGTAACGACTACCTTAGCATCGCCTGGAATCGCGGTTGCTTGAGTTGTAACTTCCGATGCTGAACTATTCGTTTTTGTTACTGCTGTAATCTGAGGTATAGCTGTTGTTCCCTTTGGAAGCACTACAGCATAATTTAATGTACCAGCTGCAAATCCAGATACCGTTACACCGTCTACTTTCAGGTCACTTAACGTCGCAATTTTTCCTGACGCTGCCTTATAAAAATAAACATTATCAACGTACATAGTAGTACCTGCATTTGTAACAGGAACAATCCATTTTAAATGAGCTAAATCAACTCCTGCGTAGGTACTTAAATCCACATCATAAGAATTCCATGCTCCTTTTGTTTTTGTAAAGGGAACTTCTATCTCTTTATTTGTACCATTAACTGCTTCAAATTTAATTTTGAATGATGTAAAGTTTGGAGAATAAACATCTAGATGCAATTTTGTCATTGCCGAGACGTCAACATCTCCGCCACCGATACCTGAGTAATTGTGGTTCGTATATTTTTTTACAATATTATCAGCTAAAGCAAGGTCCTCTATAGTAGTTTGCGTGCCAAATTTATCGAAAATAACTCCAGCTACATTTGTATATTGTGGAGCAACAGGACTTACAATACCATTGTAAAATGATATGTAATCACTTGTGCTTCTCGCTGGTGGATTAGCTGGTCCAGCTGAAGGCGGCCCAGGTGCTGCTGCAATAGCTGCTCCTGCTAAACCTGTAATATTATCAACATAAGTGGTAGTTACTGCTACAGCTTTAAACTCCCCAGTACTAATGTTCCACAAAGGAAAGAAAAGTATCCTTGCATATTCGCCTGTCGCAGCCGGTGTATTCTGGGTTGGAGCTGCAAAATCAAAACTAAGCGTTTCCCATCCACTTCCGGTATGAGCAGTCGCCGCAGCTGACTCTGGAGCTGCATCACCATTCGCAACTATACCATCAACAACTTTAGCAAACATATCAAAAGCAGTAGTAGAGTAAACAGCAACAGTAACCACTTTATTCGTAGTGCTTAAATTAATACGATTTGATTGCATATACAGTTGCGCGTTTTGCCACGGATTAGCACCTGCTGCAGTAGAGGTGACTATTTTCCCTACTAATCCATTCGGATCTAAAGTTTCCACAGTTGCAGAACCTAATCCACTATCTCCTTTCCAGTTAGATGTAGTAATTCCAGAACTAAAGTTCTCTAGAACCACCTGTGAGTATCCTAATGAAATAGTCAAGAGGAAAAATAATAAAGTAAGTTTTTTCATAATATGAGTTTTTTGTTGATATCAAACTTATGAATCTATTGCATTACATCCTTAAATGCGAAGTGTCTAAAAACTATACAGCATTAGTATTGTACTATTTGCTGTAAAAAACACTTATAGTAAGGCATTGCTGACAATTATTTTATATAAAACCCTCTGCCATAAATATCAAGTGCCATAAATGTTGTGGTAATGTTGAGTGCCAGTATTGTTATTTATCGACCAAATCATTGAATGAGATAATTATTTAAGTAATAAAAAATATAAAATATAAAAAAAAGCATAAAAAATTACATTTAAAACATTTGTAAAACCAAAAAATGCCCGTTTTAAAACCGCCACGCACTACGCTTTTTTA
>JBLIBC010000155.1:0-6375 GCA_047632015.1 Glaciecola sp. | reverse complement strand
ATTACCTTTTGAAAGAAGTGAGTTTGTCTAAATATTTACGAATTAGTACGTTGTGTATGTCAATACTTGTATTGATACCGACGACCTTTGTTGTGGGTCAAATCACAAAAAGGGGTCCGTTAAAGCCTTCAAGTGCTCAATTACATCCTCAAGGCGCTATTAAGTGGTTAACAATGGAAGAGGCGTATAAGGCAAGTAAAGTGATTGATAAGCCTTTGTTTATAGATGTGTATACAAGTTGGTGTGGCTGGTGTAAACGAATGGACCAAACAACTTTTCAAGACCCGGTAGTCGCGGCATATATTAATGCCAATTTTCACCCAGTAAAATTTGACGCAGAAACAAAGGATACTATACAGTTTTTTGACCGCACATATACGAATAGTCAGGCTACTTATGTAGGAAAAGTAATGAGACAATCTGATAGCACGATTCAAGTTTTAAATGATTCTATTAAACTACTGGGTTCTGATGATAAAAATAAAGTGACAGTTGCTTCATTAGTGCGGCGAATAGAAGAGACTAAAGCGACAAAAAAAAGAATAGCCAAACAGGGAAGAAGAACCACACACGATTTAGCAAGAGAGGTGATGAACAACCAAATGTCATATCCTACTTTTGTACTCTTGTTTGATTCTTTGAAAACTAATTTTCCAATTAAAGGGTATCAGAAGCCAAATCAATTGCTTTCTATTTTATCTTTTTTCGGAGAGAAAGTACACTTTAAAACCCGGGATTTAGCTGGATATCAAAAAATATTTTTTAATTCTTTTTCTGAAACCACACCTGTGAATAATTTAGGTGATTTTAGTGCTACACTTGAGAAAGCGAGGGTGTCAAAAAAGAAATCATTGTTACTGGTCACAAATGATCAATTTTACACCTCACAAGTTTTTGAACGAGGATGTATTGCTTCAGCAGAAATTCAAGCGTACTTGGGGGAAAATTTCGAAGTGGGTAAATTTAATTTGCACAACAAAGATTCTATTAACTTCAATGGACAAGTGTTTAAGAATGTAAACGGTATTCATCAGCTTCCGATTGCTTTGATGCAAAATCAAGTCAAATTTCCTAGCATGGTGTTTTTAGATGAAGATCAAAAGTTAATAATGTCCATCCCTGATTTCTTTTTGCCTGTTGACTTATTGCCAATTTTCCATTTTATTGAGGAAGAAGCATATAAGGTGGGTGACTATGCGACCTTTCGTAAAGGGTATGAAAAAAATAAAAATAACACAGTCAAAGTAGGGCAGTAGCACGTCATCAATAAATACATTAATCTATTATTATATCTATCATGAATACTATTGAGGAATTTAAGAAATACGTAAGTAACATACAAGAAAGTGATTCTTATCAAAATCCACTTGCTTTTGGTTTGGGAATAAAAAGAACAAAAAACGGGAAAGTACTTGATGCCTATTTCCCATTGATTAATTGGAAGTCAGCCTTTGGTACAGCTGCAGTATTAGTGAAAGAATTAGGTGCTAAGAGTGGTGAAAATGGGGAGTACAAGGTTACTTTAGATCAGCTGTCTAACGTTTTTTCATGTTTCAAACCATTTGTAGCTGAAATTGAGAAACACCACAATGTGGCTCTTATGAAGACATTAATAGAGAATTGCAGTAAGACGCATGACTATTATCAAAGTGAAGTAGTGGCTTATTTTTTATATGACGATGCGCAAGATGTTCAAAATGCTACAGAAGGATTTTTTAAACTGCAAGCGATTAGTCAAAGGCACGTGCTGCCACATGGATTAAACTTAAATGGGATTTTCGGTAAGTTACATAACATTGCCTGGACGGATAAAGGTCCTATTTTACCTGAAGACTTAGCTAACGAGACGAGTAAGCACTTGTTTAATAGTCCTTTAACTGTTAGTCACGTGGATAAGTTTCCTTACTTGGTAAATTACCATGTGCCAGCAGGTGTAAGAATTGCTTCGGGAAGCCAGGTGCGCTTAGGTGCTTATTTAGGTGAAGGAACTACAATAATGCCTGCAGGCTATGTAAACTTTAATGCAGGTACAAAAGGGAACGCGATGGTAGAGGGAAGGATTTCAGGTGGAGTTGTGGTTGATGTAAATACGGATATAGGAGGAGGTGCTTCAATTATGGGAACACTTTCTGGAGGAAATAAAAATGTAATTTCAATAGGTAAGGAATGTTTGTTGGGGGCTAATGCTGGGACAGGAATTTCTTTGGGAGATGGCTGTACAATAGCGGCAGGAGTTTATGTAACCGCAGGGGCAAAAATAGCATTGTATGATTTGAAGAAAAACCCTGTAAACCTTATTGGGGATTCCGTTCAAGAAGGGGAGAATGTAGTTAAAGGAATGGAGTTAAATGGAAAAAACAACCTATTATTCATTCAGGATTCAAGATCTGGAAAATTAATTTGTCAGCCTAATCCGAAAACGATTGAGTTGAATGCAGCATTACACGTTAATGACTAATTGTCAACGATGACAATTCATTATGATTTAGATGCCTAATACTTTGGCGAGAGAAATATAAACGACAATTAGTATCGTTGATTATATTTACGGCTTTAGCGTTTTGGAACAACCTCTTCTTTTTTTTCGCAATTTGATTTTATTGCTTGCGCAGCACTAGATAAACCTAGTTCAGCTGACTTATTGAGGTCATTGCAAGCGCTGGCTATTTTTCCAAGTTTGCTTTTAGCTAAGCCTCGGTAATACAGAGCTAATTTGTTTTTAGGCTTACTCCGCAATACTTTATTACAGTCAGCAATTGATCCTTTAAAAAAACCTGTTTCGTACCTGCAAACCGCTCTTTTTTTATACACTGAAGTATAGCTACGTCTAATTAATACAGCATTGTTGTAGTCTTTAATAGCTGCATCAAATTTTCCAAGCATTTGTTTTGAATGACCTCTTCGTAAGTAAGCAGAAGCGTCATTTGGATTGCTCTTAATGACCTTGTCATAATCAAAAATTGCGTTGGAGAAATTACCTTGTTTGTAATAGATCATTGCCCTGTTTTTATAAGCGTGACTATGCGAAGGGTCCAGTTGAATAGCTTGGTTTAGGTCCTTAACCGATTTTTCATAATCGCGCAATAAATAATAACAATTTGCTCGGTTAAAATATATTTTTGGGTCATTTCCTTTTAAATCTAAAGCAGCATCATATTCTGCAATTGCTTTTGAGAATTTATGCGCGGCATACCACACGTTGCCTCTTTTAAAGTAAGGTGAGGCAAATGAAGAATCAATTTGAATGGCTTTACTGAAATCTTTAAGAGCTCCTTTTACATCTCCTAATTTTATTTTACTAGAACCTCTTTCGTCATACAGCATGGCATTTGTCGGAGAAGTCTTTAGTGCTTTATTGTATTCGTGTATTGCGCCAACATAATCATGCTCTCTATACTTTTTTAGCCCTAACATCAGGCCAGAACTTCCCCCTTGCGACTTCAAACATATTGAAGTGCACATTATTACCAATAATAGTATGGTTTTTGACCCCTTTATCATATCTGTATCAGCTAATGCACAACAGCGTGTATCACAATGCGGTACATAGGTTCTATATATAATTATACAATGATAATCACTATAATGTTACAATACTGTATAGATTTCTTTTATAATACAGAAACTTATTAAAAGTTACATGTTACAAAAAGTGGTTGTTTTTGCATATTTATCACTGTTTGATAAAGGTATTTCATTTTAAACTCGACGGCCTTTCCATAGGTGGTTGTAGTCGTTTACTAGTAGTATTGTCCTCAAAATGAAAAAGGGATACACCAGTGCAAATAATGGGATGTATTTAAGTCGATTAATGTGAAAAAACTTCATAAATTGATTTGCAAGAATGAATTCAACCGCGGTTTTGAGGATTAAAACACTCCAAAAGAAAGCAATTAAATGAACGTTAAAAAAGCAAAGAACTAAGGTGGTTGGTAGGATAAATTGAGCAAATAAAAGAAAGAGACTAACAACAGCATCAATCCCTGATGATTTAGTGTTCTTTTTCGCCCACCTGGCTCTTTGTTTTAGCATGTGGTTCCAGTCAGATGAGCAGTAAGTAGTAACAACAGCACTTGAATCCTTCAAATATTTAATTGCATTTTTGTGTGTAGATTTTACGTAATTAAGTAAAAATTGATCATCCCCGGAAGCGTACTCTGCACCTAATTTACTGTTTTCATATTCCCAGTACACTGACTTTAAGTACATCATGTTGGCGCCGTTCGCCATTATTGGGTAATTGTAATTTGCTGAAGCACAGGTGAAAGCCTGTAAAAATCCAAATTCCAGTTGATTAAACCAATTCCATTTCTCAAGTGTAGTCTGGATTTTCACCGGGCCAATTAATAGTTTGACGTTTGGGCTGACTGCCTTGTTCAAAGTGATTATCCAATCTTTTTGAACAAGGCAGTCAGCGTCAGTTTGTAAGATTATTTCACCATTGGCATTTTCAACTCCAAGTTTAATGGCAGCTTTTTTACCTGTTTCCTTGGGTAAAGTAAGCACCGTAACATGGTCATATTTGCTTTCATAATCTAATGCGATACTCAGTGAATTGTCTTCTGAGTGGTCATTAACAAGAATTAATTCGAAATTACCTTTGTTTGCTAAAATAGAGTTGATGGTCGTTTCTAGGTTATTCTGTTCGTTTCTGAAAGGCACTACCACTGACACCAAATCATCATTTTCTTGTATGCTTATTGCGTTTTTGTTCCACCCTGCAATCGTTAAAATGATGAAAATCACATAGGCTAAAAGGACTGTTGCTAGAATTGCTATGATCATTTGTGGTTAAAAAGTTTAATCCGAAACAAAAAGAAACTACCTACTGCAGATGGAATAGCTAGGTTTACAAGCCAAATTAGAAAAGAACCACAGCTTACAACCACAGCTACATTAAGAGTTACAAAATCTGGCGATATGAAAGACTTTAATAAAAAGATAAGTATTGCACTTTTAGTTATTCCAAATTCGATTATGTTGAACGTAGGTAAAAAATTATAGATCAAAAACAAAGTGTTGATAATGAGTAAGCTTTTAAATAGCCCAAGATTAAAGCCAAACAAAGTGAAAGCAAGGTAGTACTGTGTGGAAATTATTAGCAATCGAGCGGTACTAATTAAGAGTAATTTTGCTGAAGTTTTACGGTAATTGAATGCGTCAAGGATGTTCCAAGTGTTTTTTCTGTTTTTCAGAAATGGGATATGGTGAAGTGTGCGTGCGAATCGGTTTAAGAACATAAAAATGACACACGCTATCCCGGTCATTACGAAGGCGGCACCTGCAATTGTTACCAAGGTATCAGTTTGTATTTCAAACACACTTTTTTTGTTTAAATTGCTGTAAATCAGCAATAAGCTTGATAAGCTTCCTAGAAATAAAGTGCTTAAAAGTTGAGCTATATCACCCAAGAAAATAATTGCCATGCTTTTTACCCTGTATTTAACCGGCAGCTGGGCAACCCTAGCAAAAAAGCCACCCAACCTGAGTGGTGTCATGTTTGATGCAGCTACACCACCAATTATTGAAACAGCAGCAAGCTTATAACTAACCTTTAAAAGTTTACCTACTAATGCTTTCCATTTAATAATTTCGACTCCCCAATTTGCAATTACTAGCAACAGTATACAGCTTAGAACAAATATGCTGTTGGGTTGACTTGAAACTATTTTAATAACATTTCCAGATAAATAAGACAGATTTAAGACAGCTTTTTCACCAGTAGCTGGATCAATGTATTCGTTTTCTTGAAAAAACAAGACGTAAGACAAATAGCCAATTGACAAAAGAGCTATTATTATTTTGAAGGCAAGGTTAACAATTGGGTATATTTTTTTACTTTTATTCACAGCTTTGATACCTCTTATTCGTAGCAAAGTTAAGCAAAAAAGCGTTTTCCCAAACAACTGGAAGTGGTGCAAAAAGAAAAAATTATATTAGGTGTTGATCCAGGTACCAATTTCCTTGGTTACGGCGTGATAAAAGTGGTTGGAAAAGACCTCACCTTACTTGATATCGGGGTGCTCAATATCAATTCAAAAGACGATTTAGGCATTAAGTTAAAGGCTATATATTTTGAAGTAATAAGGCTGGTGAATTCTCATCACCCCGATCACTTAGCAATTGAAGCTCAGTTTTTTGGGAAAAATGTGCAGTCTATGCTTAAGTTAGGGAAGGCTCAAGGAGTAACTATTGCGGCTGCACTTTCACGAGATATTCCTTTTACTGAATATGCGCCGAAGAAAATTAAGCAATCCGTTACAGGAAATGGAAACGCAAGTAAAGAACAAGTGGCAGGAATGCTAAAAAACATATTTAAAATGAAGGAGATGACTGAAAAGCTTGATGCTACGGACGCCTTAGCTACGGCGGTTT
>JBLIBC010000154.1:0-6378 GCA_047632015.1 Glaciecola sp. | reverse complement strand
CAAAAGAATCCAAGAAAAATTGAGTCATGATAAAAAACACATTAGTAATTGCTTTTTTAGCTTTGTTTATTGGCAGCCATGCTCAAACACCAAATTTTAGTGAGCACGTTGCTCCTATTATATACAACAACTGCTCTAGTTGTCATCACGAGGGGGGGATTGGTCCTTTTTCATTGATGTCATATGATGATGCTGTACTTCATTCCACTTCAATTGCATATGAAGTTGAGCACCGTACAATGCCACCTTGGCCTGCAGACACCATAGATGTAGGATTTGTTCATGAACGTGATTTAACTGATGCTCAAATTGAAACAATCGTTAATTGGGTTGCAGGGAACACTCTAGTAGGTGATGAAAGTTTAGCGCCTAAAGTCCCTGTATTTAGTAGTAACAGTGTATTGTCGCAATACGATTTGCAAGTTAATGCGCCTCACTATCGAAGTAAAGCAGTACATAATGATGATTACGTTTGTTTTACAATTCCTACTTCACTTGCTACCGATCAATGGATTGAAGCAATTGAAGTGGTACCTGGCAATCCTGAAATTGTGCATCATTGTTTGGTGTTTATTGATGCCGATACAAGTTACAGTGCAGACACTACAAGTGGTCAGTGCAGTGGTCCAACTGAAAGTGAGATATTAGTAGGACAATATGTTCCAGGATCCTCTCCTGTTATTTTCCCTAACGATGGAAAAACAAAATTTGGGGTTAAGTTGCAAGCAGGAGCTCAGTTAATTTTAGCTATGCACTATCCTAAAGGGTCGGAAGGAATGTTAGACAGTACAAAAGTGAATATTCACTTTTACGATGATCCTGTGGGAGTTAGATCAGTAAGAGCTGAACCGATTATTAATAGCCAAGAATTTTGTATAGACTCTGGTGCTGTGCATACAGAGGGAGCACAATTTCCATATGAATGGATGGTCGATTTTGGAATTGAATTACCAAAATATTCAGTTTTGGCTTTTTTCCCACACATGCATTTGCTAGGTGAAGAAATCAGTACATGGGCAATTACACCTACTAATGACACAATTGATTTGGGGTCGGTTTCTCATTGGGATTATGAATGGCAAGGGTTTTACGTGTACAAAAAACTTAAAATAATACCTGCCGGTTCTAAGATTTATGGCAAAGCTACTTACCATAATACGGAGGAAAAATACCTTCATCATTCAGACCCGAACGAGGAAATTCATGTTAAAGAAGTGTGCGAAGGTCCAAACACCACTGATGAAATGTTTTTAATTTACTATCAGTTTTTAGATTATGTGGATGGGGATGAAGACCTTAATATTGATAGCATTCTTAGTAACAGTACTCTTTTTGCTGAGGATACTGTTTCTGCTAGAAGCGTTACTGTACCTAATTTAAATATATCGCCAAATCCATTAAAAAAATCTCAGAATTTAAAAATTGGATTACCCCATGCTGGAAATTTCAGTATAGATATTAGCGACTTGAATGGACAAGTAATCTACCGTGAAAAAATTACTGGGACAGCTAGGACACATACCTTAAACGCTACATTTAGCGCTGGTGTTTATTTGATTTCCTTAAGAAACAAAACAGAGCTGTTTACCACTAAATTGGTGGTTCGATAAAAAATGCGTGTTACTTTTTCGATTAAAGGTTATGAGTAATAACCCTTGTCAGCCATTCCCGTGACTCATGCCATCTTCTTCCGTGTCAATTAATGACCACGAACCCGAATAAGTAGGATAAGGAGCCTTTTCGGAAGGAGAGTTAATGATTTGCCCCGTTCCGTCTTTTATATCATCAAGGTAGCGAAAATCTACAGCGTCTGTTTTAGGTCTGGAAGCTCCAATGTGACTCATCAGCAATTCTTTAAGTTCTGACGGCCTGCTTAACACTGTATTAGGTGTGGTGTTAACTTGGGTAGCCGTTAAAAATTGATACGAATTCTCAGCAACTGTAGGATCGGCGTTGTAATCCAATAATTCCTAGTTGTTGCCTTCATTTCCTCGTAAGTATATTTTTGATCCAGTTCCATCCAAGTCCGATCCACGAAAAAAATCCTTCTCCAGAACTAGGTCCTTTTTCAAATAAATTCGCCGTTAAGTTTAATTGTATTGCTTCCTCTGAATAATCGATGCTTGCACCAGATGCAAATTCACCCCAGTTGTAAATAATGTTATTCGTCACGTTGGCCTTAACCCCTCCTTTGACTCTCGTTTTCCTGTCGTTGTTGGAAATGAAAATGTTCTGACTTCCATCACCAATCAACAAGCCTATGCTGTAGGACTTTATTCAGGATGCTCACTCTCCAAGAGCCCTTCACCAATTAAACAATGCTGAATAGTAATGTTGGAAGGACCTTCTCAAAAGGGTATATTTTCGTCACGATGACCAGTCAATAATCACAAGAATTATTTTTCACTTCAAAAGAAATGGTTTATTTAGAATAATGAAATATAAATAAGGTTTGAGGTTATTCTTGTCAGGGGATCATAGGAATAACTTGCACTCTTTGACTTTAGTACGTAATTTGATGTCTCCTAAAACGTCTTAAAAGTGCGGATTTCCATTTTATGAAACATGAGTAGTAGCAAATTTCCCATACATCGTTTTAAAAAACCGGATGAACTAGAAGTATTACTTCTTATAAATCAGCTATTTGGAAAGTCGTATACTGATTCCAAACCACAACTATTTGAGCAGTCAGTTTTACTAGTTACGCGAATTGACAATAAGATTGTAGGCTTTTGTGCTGGAAATGAATTAGAAAATAAAAAGGGATTGCTGGATCTATTGGTAGTACATCCTGATTTTCAAAGGCAAGGCATTGGAACCTCATTGTTTAAAGCAAGGATGAGCGCATTTTCAACGTTACAAATCACTCGCTTCATACTTTATCACTGGGTTAAAAAACAACGACCTAAACCTTATATTGCAATTGCACACGGGTTCAAACTAAAGGAAATACTTCCGAATTACTGGCAACGAGAAAGCTCAAAAATTGGTTATCATTGCGAAGAATGTGGTCCGCCACCCTGCAAGTGCACTTGTCATTTATATGATAAGACTTGATAATGATTATTTACTTATCAAAAGTATACAAACTCATTGCCTGCTCTAATACAACAAGTAGTTCTTCAATAGGAATGTCTTTGGTAGGGTTTATTCTGAAAATTTTAATCAATGAACGATTGCCCAGTTCTAACATCGGGTGTTCAATCTAAGAACCTTTCATGACCCCTACATGTGGTTCTTTAGTTTTTTTATCCTTCCAGAAATAACAAAACATTTTACCTCGATAGGAAATAAAGGCATCCCGTACTTAGTGCTTTCAGACATTTCAGGATGTAAGTCCAATATAATTTGACGTAAAGCCAGTAGGCATGATTTGTTTGGTTCACCTTGTCGCAAATACAATCGTTCTAAATCATTAACCATGTGGATGAAAATAAAAAAGTCCCACCAATAATGGTGGGACTTTCTAAATTTTTACAAAATTAAAAAATTACTTTTTAACAAACTTCACAATACTAGTTGTAGTAGTGCCAGTCAATTTAACAACGTAAATTCCTGAAGTTAAGTTAGCTATATCTACTCCTGCAGTACCAACGGCTCCTCCTAAAAATTGCGTCAAAACAACTTGTCCGTTTAAGTTCACAATTTGAAGAGATTGAACATCATCCAAACCTTCTAATGTAATTGTGTTTTCTGCTGGGTTAGGGTAAACAGAAACATAGTTTAAACTAGCCCCTTCAGTTGCTACACTAAGTCCACATGCTGGGAAGTTAGTAGGTGCTACTGATGCATAATTTTTAGAGTCTGCAGCACTGAAACTAATGTTAGAAACAGTAACTACCTCACCATAAATATCAGTGATCTTAAATGATTTTGAAAGCTCATTAGTTGTTACACCTGTACTTACCCAACCGTTATCTACACCTCTTGTTAAATGGTACCAAGCTCCAGCTTGTTCTACTTCAACACTCGCAATTCTATTTACGTGGTTTGCAATAATTACTTTAGCATACCATTGGTTAGAACCTTGTACAATAACTTGTAAAGGTGTTGACCAAGGACAAGGAATTTCTTTCCAAGTAATATCAGATCTTCCGATGCTTTGATCTCCTACGACAGCAGCAAAAGCAGGCGTACTTAAATCGATATCAGTATTACCACTGTTATGCTCATGACAATCAGGACATTCATCCGTGATTTGTACGGTATGCGTTCCTTTAATTCCTGTCATTGAAACACACATTCCACAGTATGTAGCTGGCGTTGATTTTCCTGGACCGTGTAATGTTGCTGTTTCTAAAGCACCATAAAAAGTTCCTTTGATATCATTTACAGCGTCAAAACTACAAGTAACAACAGTACTAGCTCCAGTTTCAAGAAGAGTATAGTAAGTTGCTTGTGCTAAACCATCATCTTTAGTTTCAATACAAGTTACGCCGTTTCCGCCGCCGCCACCACATGGTGAACATGATGCACCTCCACAATCAACTCCTGTCTCGTCTTGGTTCATTATTCCATCTGAACACGTTGCGTCGCCACCACCACTACTTGCAGTTGCACCGATTTCTAATTTATTAATTTTAAAAGTTGCTCCTCCTGTAGCTGAGCCATAACCAACAGATTGGATTTTACTTCTTCCTGCCCATGATGGCCAGTTTACTGCATCAAGTGCTGCAAAATCAAAAGTAAAAGTTTCATCAGCATTAGCTGTAGTAAAAGTATGAGAAGCGTCAATTGTCACCCCTGAACCTGTATTGTAAGTTGAAGAAGCAGGAAACCATTGTCCTTCTCCTCCTAAGTAGAAGTTCAATACTGCACCAACTGTGCTAGCTTGAGCAGTGATAGTCACCCTAGAGTTACTAGTCATATCAATTCCTTGAGATGCTGAATTTAATGTTCCACAAGTAGCAGTTTCTCCAGAACCCATTGTTACAGGAATTCCAAACCAAGTAGCATCTGGACTTCCAGGAATTGTTGCTTCAGAAACCAACTCTAAAGTTGATGCTGTTTGATAATTTGGACCATTCACCGTTGTATTCCCGTGAGACATAATTCCGCCATTGTTCGGAGCAGAATTAACAAAACAATTTGAAGCACCATTTGTGTTGTCAAGAGTGAATCCATCTCCACCTGCATTCATCTGTGCTCCTGCAGTTAAAGTAGCAAGACCTAATACTGTAAAAAGTAATTTTTTAATCATGTTAATCGTTTTTAGTTTTATAAAATATTCGACCGCGAATATAGCTTTAAAATGTTCTTTAAAATTGACAATAATTGAATATAAATTGACAATTCCATTTTTGGAAGATTATTTAACGCTACCTATCATTTCTAATTACTTGATAACAAGCATTATAGACCTGTTAGTTATGTAGTGGCCGATAAAAGGCCCTAGTTTTTAACACGAGAGCCTTTTATATTTTATAATGAATAACGACTAGTTCTTGACAAAAGTAGTCATAGACACAAGATGATCCCGTGCTAATTTTCAGTACGTATAAACCTGCTGCTACTGCGGACGTATTTAAAGACGTTTGATCAATTGATCCGTCTAATGTTTGAGTCGCAACTTATCCTAAAGTACTTCCCACTTGCAATTGCGTTGCCCCTCCAAGACCTTCAAAAGTCACGTGACCATTTACTGGATTAAGATAATTAGATAAATAGTTAATCGTTTGCAAGTGACGGATTATGTTTTGCTATAGATACCCTAAATGGATACGATCTTAAAAAAGACATTAAAATAATTGCCTCAGGAAAATTGCTTTCGGGATTCCACATGGCAATGGTACTGGCTATAGGAGCCGATTTGTGTTACAGTACTCGAGCCATGATGCTTGCTTTAGGGTGCATTCAAGCATTACAATGTAACGGTAACATATGCCCCATTGGAGGTGCCACACAGGATAAATCTCTCATGACAGGTTTAGACTTGGAAGACAAGACCGAAAGGGTGAAAAATTACCACCACGAAACCATTCATTCTTTAATTGAGCTTATTGCAGCAGTAGGAATTAAAAAACCTAGTGACCTAAAAAGAGCACACATCAACCGACGAACTAGTCAATCAGCCGTGTTACAATACAATGAAATATACAAAGATGTTAAAGTAGGATCGTATCTTTGATAAAAAACGATGTTACAAGTATACTCTCCTTTTGATCAAACTTTAATTAACAAAATCCCACTGGAAGGTGCTGACAAAGTAGAACAAGTTCTAGCAAAAGCCCACAGCTTATTTCAAAAATCCGACGGATGGTTGAGTGCTCACCACCGAATTAAAATTTTGGAAAACACGGTGGAAATCATGAAAATTCGAAAAAACGAATTAGTTGATACTGCTGCAAAAGAAGGTGGAAAACCTTATAAAGACACTGT
>JBLIBC010000153.1:0-6396 GCA_047632015.1 Glaciecola sp. | reverse complement strand
AATTAAGCAATCCGTTACAGGAAATGGAAACGCAAGTAAAGAACAAGTGGCAGGAATGCTAAAAAACATATTTAAAATGAAGGAGATGACTGAAAAGCTTGATGCTACGGACGCCTTAGCTACGGCTCTTTGTCATCATTATCAAGGAAGTACTTTGGGTGGCGGGGCAAAGTATTCTGGTTGGGATTCATTTTTAACAAATAACCCTCAAAAAGTAAAGTAATGGAACCTGAATATAAACTTCAAGACATACCTCAGGAATTTTTTCAAGATGCTGAGGGCAAAGCTTTTTGTGAGTGCACATTTTGTGGGGACGAGTTAAGTGATGAGAACGCTTACATGATAGAGAAAGCATTTAAAGCTAATCCTGAAACAGGAGTCAAAGTTACCTTGTATGAGTATGCAATTTGCATGTCATGCAGCATGAAAAAGATGGAAGCTATGTCTGAAGAGTCTGTTCAGAATATTCAAATGTACATGCAAGAAAATGTTTACGACAAATGGGGTGGTGATGAGATACCTAAAAATTATAAAGACAAACTGACTACATGCCCAGCTACTGGAAACAGTATAGAGTCCCTACAAGAATACAATTATGTTGGTCAGTTTGTGGGTGATAAAATGATGCTAGGTACCTTTCCAATGGCTATTGACGCATCTTTAGGAGAAAGCATGCAAGATTTACTATCTGATTCCACAAAAAAGGAGTTTGATGATTTTATGGATACAATTACTGATATTCCTCCTGAATTAAAGGAGTTGTTTAAATCAAAAAGACCTGTTTTAGTATAAGTTATGGAACTACGGGATTCTAAGTTTTTCATTTGGTATTACGAGAACGCAAGTAAGGTGTTCCAGTTTGTTTTTGGGAAAAAACGGCAGAAGGAGTTTTATGAATGGTTGTTTTGGAAAATTAAAAAGCTCAAGGAAAAAAAATTGACGAATCACCATTACGAAGAATTTTTTACAAGTTATTTTGGGTTCACTCAAGAGGATTATGAGGATAAAAAAGTAATGGACATAGGTTGTGGGCCTAGGGGAAGTTTAGAGTGGGCAAACATGACTAGCGAAAGAATTGGCTTAGATACGTTGGCTGATAAATACGTTAAACTTGAAGGCAAGCACCATAAAATGAAATATGTGCAAGCAGGTTCCGAAGCTATTCCTTTTGAGGATGGTTATTTTGATTTTGTAAGCTCATTTAATTCGTTAGATCACGTTGATGATCTTGGTAAATGTATAAAGGAAATCATCAGGGTGGTAAAACCAGGAGGGTACTTTTTGTTGATATCGGACATACATTCATATCCAACGATTTGTGAGCCTTCAGCTTTTAATTGGGATATAATAGATGAGTTCAAGGACGGAATGGAGATAGTCAGTGAAAACCATTTCGAGGGGAATCTAATGTACAAAAGTATTAGGGAAGGCGTTAAGTTTGACCACTCTAATAAGGAGGACAGGTATGGAATTATTACGGTTCTTTTGAAAAGGAAATAATTCAGAGAAGAAAACGCAGGGATTTACATTGGAAGCTCATAAATTGGATAGGAGCTCTATAGTGTGCTGTTTATTGTAAGTGTGAATTCTGATTAACTAGCAAATACCATTTAAAAGAGGACATAAAAAAAGGGTAACAATTTTTGCTGCCCTTTCTTAAATTCATGTTATTTGATTTTACTTTTTAAGTACAACCTTTTCTTTAATTCTTGCTTTTTTACCAGTAAGGTCTCTCAAGTAAAAGATTCTAGCTCTTCTTACAACACCTTTCTTGTTAATTTCAATTTTTTCAATTGATGGAGATGCGATTGGAAAAATACGCTCAACTCCAATACCATTACTGATTTTTCTAATCGTAAAAGTTTGAGTGTTTCCGTTTCCTCTTTTTTGTAGCACTACTCCTTGAAAAAACTGAGTTCTTTCTTTTTCACCTTCTTTAATTTTGTAATATACTGTGATAGTATCACCAGCTGAAAAGCTTGGAAGTTCAGTTCCTGATACTAATTCGTCTGATATTTCTTTTAATAAATCCATTGTCGTATTCCTTTTATTTCGTCAAAACAGGCCACAAATTTAAGAAAATAATTGTAATCAGCGCACTGAATACGGATAAATATGATTATTTATTTTACTTGTTTAGTTCTGCATACTGTTTTGCAAAATATGTAATTATGATGTCAGAACCAGCTCTTTTAAGAGAGAGCAAAGTTTCAGGAAGGGCTTCCTCAAAATTTAACCAGCCGTTGTCGCAGGCAGCCTGCAACATGGCACATTCTCCGCTTACATGATAGGCAACAATTGGCAAGTCATATAAGTCTTTTAATCGCTTAATAACATCCATGTAGTGCAGGGCAGGTTTTACCATTAAATAGTCTGCACCTTCTTCGAAATCTAATTGAGCCTCTCTTTCGGCCTCAATACTGTTTGCTGGATTCATCTGATAAGTCTTTTTATCACCTTCTTTTGGGGCGCTATCTAATGCATCTCGAAAAGGTCCGTAAAATGCACTTGCATATTTAGCAGAATAAGCCATGATACCAGTATTGTTGTACCCAGATTTATCCAGGGCTTCACGTATGTAGGCTACTCTGCCATCCATCATGTCACTTGGTCCAACAATGTCAATTCCATGCTTGGCTTGAGCAATTGCCATTTTTGCTAGGATAGGTAAAGTCTCATCGTTCAAAATATTGCCTTCCTTAACTAATCCATCATGACCATCACTGCTGTATGGATCCATGGCCACATCGCTTATTAAACATGCTTCTGGATATTTTTCTTTGATGGTGCGAATTGCTTTTAAGTAAAAATTGTCATCATGGTACCCGTAGCTTGCGGTTGCGTCTTTCAGAGACTCCTTCACAATAGGAAATAAGATAAAAGTTTTTATCCCCAATTTAATACAAGCTTGTATTTCATCAAGTAACAAGTCCAATGACCATCTGTAGTTATTAGGTAAAGAAGTAATTTGCTCCTTAGTATTAACCCCATCAACTATAAATATTGGGTAAACAAGGTTGCTGCAGCTTAATGTTGTTTCTTGAACCATGTTACGGATGGTGCTAGAAATTCTGTTTCTTCGGGGTCTTGAATTCATATGCAATAATTTAATATTCTTTTTTTAACGTATTAATGTCTTCAATTAATTGATCAATTTGATCAAAAGAAGTGCCGTCGTATATACCTCTAATTCTTTTTTTAGTGTCAACTAATACAAAGTTTTCGGTATGCACAAAGTCGTGATCCCCTCCGTCTCCTAAACTTGTTGCAGCAAAATAATTTTTACGTGCTAAGTCATAAATGTGTTTTTTGTCACCTGTCACAAAGTGCCATTGGTTTCCTTCAATTCCGTATTTATTTGCAAACGCTTTGAGCACCGGCACTGAGTCTTCAACAGGAGTTACTGAGTGCGACAAGAAGGAAACCTCAGGGTCATTATTAAACGATTCATACACCGTTTTTAAATTACTAGTCATCAAAGGACACATTTTCGGACAAGTAGTGAAAATAAAATTAGCTACGTAAATTTTATTCTTGAACGTTAATGGAGTGATCATTTCACCATCCTGATTTGTTAATTGGAAATTTCCAATAAAATGATCTTCAGTGGAATTCACTAAAGATGAATCTACAAGTTTGGGGTTTAAATCACTTGCTTTTAGCACTGGAAGCGGTTCTGACGGGTAGTATACTAAGTACGCAGATACAGCACCAACAGCAAACATCATGAATACAATTACTCCTCGAAATAAAACCTTTTTCATTTTGATCTCTTAGTACTGTGAAAGTAATTTAAAAATGTGATTACTGGATTGTGATAACGGGAGGAAAAATTAAAATTTCCGGAGCCTTTGCAAAAAACTTTTGTATTGAAAATTGAAAGAGAAAAATCCGGATGTTCTCATCAAATCAACAACCATGTTGTTGACGTGGAAATCTTTTACAGCTTTTATTGAGGTGGTTTTTTTTGATGCTTGCAAAAGAATAGAACTAGATAAATTCAGTAACATGTGAGACCAGAGTCCACCTTTGACGGAAAATTTAGTGTTGTAGGACGAATATGAAAAGTAGAAATCACCAAAGTTTTCGTTTTTTGAAACGTCTTTCGAAATGATTTCGTAGGCATGATAGTCCTTCTTAAGCTTGTAATCACTTTTGTTTCGGCGATCAATGATTTTAATAGCACTGGTTTCTCGAATGCCTTTTCCTTTTTCTTTTGTGCTTTTATAAACTTCAAATAATGCAGTACTTCCTGTTTTTTCACATTTAGAAAAATCAACGGTCAGAATAAGCTCACCTGATTGTAAATATTCATGGTTTACTATAACAGCACCTCTTAAATCATACAAAGAATCTACAAAGACATGGGCCATTTCCTTTATCCCAACAGCTTGTTGACCTCTAATTGCAGGAGAATATTTTGAGTAATAATCAAAAATGGCAAAGGTTTTACAATTACTTTTTAAAGCCTGAATAAAGCACGCTCTCCGCAAAGCTTGGTGCGTTGCCTCTAACGGAGGTGAAAAGGGGTCGGAAATCCCGACACTGTAATCCACTTGTTTAGCGTCAATGAGTGATCGGGGGAATTTTGCACTGTACTTTTTAACTGTAATGGCAGAGCTTGCAGACCCACCCATGACACTTGATAATTGCGTTTTGAATTTATTGTAATCGTTATCAATGGCAGTAATTTGATCTTTTGTTTGAGATACTCCGGTTAAAGCTACAAAAGCTATTAAAATGAATAGCACACCACATTTGTAATTCAATGAATTCATCTTCTATGTTTTACTATTTCTTGTTGAAATAATTGTACCATATTTAATATCAAACCGCTACTCACCAAATTGTTTTAACAACTTAATGTGATTACGTAATGCATTTCCAAAAGTTGGAAAACTGTGGTGTGGTAAATTAAATTCTTTGGCAGTATCCTGTACAATTTTTGTAATGTTTGGATAATGGACATGACAAACCATTGGGAACAGGTGATGTTCTACTTGATGATTAAGTCCTCCTACAAACCAAGTAAAGGGTTTGTTATATTGAGCAAAATTTGCCGTAGTGTGCAATTGATGAACAAGCCAGTTTTTGTCCATTTTTCCGTTTTCATCAGGCAGCGGGTAGTTAGTATTTGGTACAATATGAGCTGGTTGAAAAATGGCAGCTAAAAAGACACCTGCAATGAATTGCATAATAAGAAATCCAACCACAATTGTCCAGAGGGGAGCAGGAGAAAAACTTAAAGGGATTACAAAAATGAAGGCATAATAAAACAATTTAAAAAAGATTAACTCAAGCATCACCAAGGTAAAATTCTTTTTATGACTTTTGGTAAGGCCTTTTTTCTTGAATTGATATATCTGTTTGAAATCGGAGTCAAGAGCCCAAAATAAAGTAAGTAGCCCATAAAAAAACCACGCGTAAATGTATTGGTATTTGTGAATTTTCAGTTTTGCTTCGTGTGGAGAAAAGCGTAGGGCAGGAATTGGGCCTTTGATGTCACCATCAAGTCCATCAATATTAGTATACGTATGATGCATCACATTGTGTTGAATTCGCCAATTCAAGGCGTTTGCACCAACTAGGTAGATGACAGACCCCATCATTTTATTGACCCATTTGTGCTTGGAGTAGGATCCGTGTATTGCATCGTGCATGATTGACAGTCCAATCCCTGACATACCTACTCCCATTATTGCCCATAAAAGGATGTACATCCAGTGCTGTTTAAAATCAACGCTTACAATTAAAAAATAGGGAACCAAGTATAAGGAAAGCATGAAAATGGATTTGATGACCATTTTATAATTTCCAAACTTGCTTAAGTTATTTTCTTTAAAGTATCCGTTTACTCTAGACTTAACAGCTTTAACAAACTCTGTGTTGTCTTTTTTTGCAAATGTAACAATTTGACTCATAGTTGTTTCTGTTTTTTTTTGTCTAAATTAGTACCTGCAAAATTCATTAATTCTATTCAGCATAAAGTATTTACTTATCCATTTTCAAATCGTGACCCATTTTGTCCTTTTTGGTGCTTAAGTAAAATTCATTGTGTTTATTGGATGAAATTTCAACAGCAATATTCTCGACGATTTCTAAGCCGTAACCTATTAGTCCAGCACGTTTTGTAGGGTTGTTGGTCATTAGTTTCATTTTTGAAATGTTCAAATCTCTTAGTATTTGAGCTCCAACACCATAATCTCTTTCATCAGGTTGAAACCCTAACTCAACATTAGCCTCCACAGTGTCCTTTCCTTCTTCTTGAAGTTTGTACGCTTTGAGTTTGTTTAACAACCCGATACCTCTTCCTTCTTGATTCATGTATATGACGACCCCTTTACCTTCTTTTTCAATCATTTCCATTGCTTTGTGCAATTGAGCGCCACAATCACA
>JBLIBC010000152.1:0-6430 GCA_047632015.1 Glaciecola sp. | reverse complement strand
CCGCCAAACATAGAGTTTGTCCAAAGCGCTTCTTCCCCTGTTTCGGCACGAAAATCATTGTGCTCTTTTGCCATTCCGATGTAACTCGAAATATCAGATTGCTTTAATCCATAGCCTTGAAATGCTGGCGAAAAATAAGCTACTGTTAATGCTAAAAATAGCGCCAATGCAACAGCATGAGGCAATAAGGATTGGAACTTATTGTTCGACAACTTCATTGGCTTCTTCTATTCTTTGATTTGCTAAAGCGAACACCATGCTCAATTGATCGTTTTTCGACAAGTTCGTGTTGTCAATAACCACGGCTTCTCGCGCTCTTACTAGTGGACTTTCTTTTCTTGTAGTATCGTCGTGATCACGTAATTTCAAGTTTTCTCGAACATCTTCTTCGCTTACTTTTTCACCTTTCCCTCGTAATTCATCATAACGCCTTCTCACCCTTATTTTTGTTGCTCCTGTCATGAATAATTTCAATTCAGCGTCAGGAAAAATTACAGTCCCAATGTCCCTTCCGTCCATCACAACACCCTTGTCTTTACCCATATCATACTGCAGCTTAGCAAGCTTTGCCCTGACCTCTTTAATTCCAGAAATCTTTGTGACCATCCTGCTGATGGTAAGCGTTCTAATTTTATCCTCAACGTTAACACCATTCAAGTACACGGACGGATCTTTTTCACCTTCAACCGTTTTAATAACAACATCTATTTCACCCAAAAAATCTTTGACCTTATATACTTCTTCTCCGCTCTCCAAAATCAACCCTTTTTCCAAACAATACAAAGCAACCGCTCTAAACATAGAGCCTGTATCAATGTATTCATACGCCAAGCGTTTTGCTAACTGTTTGGCAAGGGTACTCTTTCCGCAAGATGAGTATCCGTCTATAGCAATTGTAATTTTTTTCATTTTTCAACTTGTTTGTCTGCTTCCGGTTTTTGGAGCTGTTCTCCAAAATTAACCGAAATACCAATATGATTGGTAGCTCCTGCTAAACTATAAATTGATCTTGCAAAGTCAAAACTAAACCGCTTAATTTTAAGTCCAAAACCAAAAGAAAAACCATTAGTGCCTTTTCTTGATCCTTCTTTTAACATAAGCTCTTGCCTTCTTTGGTGATTGTATCCAAACCTCAACTGGAAATTTTTACTGAATAAAATTTCGGTCCCAAAGGTAAAATGTCTCAAAATCGTCTCGCCAATTGGTGTAGTGTTTTCAGAGCTGTCGTTTAAAAATACCGAAGTGCTGCTCACGTTGTTAGGGCTTTCGTACCAAATATTAGGTTTTTGTAAATTATGAGCATTGATACTAAACCGCAAAGGTGCGTGGGCAAGCTCCTGTGAAACACCAATTTGTACTTCAAAGGGCATCGGTTCAAAGTTGTCATTACTGTACGTTGTCATTTGACTTCCTAAATTTTTAACCACTAAAGCTGCTACAAATTTTTTCCCTGGCTTTTTATACCGAGCACCAAAATCCATTAATATTCCTGTTGAATTGTACAGGAAAAAATTAGAGTAAACTAGTTTTAAGTTAGCCCCATAGCGGAGACTTTCATTGTAGTCACGTGACCAAGTAATCACGCCTGCAGTTTCTGACACCACAAATTCACCTAAAATCTCCCCGGTTTCGTCAGCATGAATAAAACTACCGTAATGAATGTATTTGGCGCCTAAAGAAAAGACGCCGTACTTATCATAATCTTTTGCATAAGCGACAAAACCATAATTTATGTCTGAAAAATAGTCAGTATAATTAAGGGACAATGTTTGATCGTTTTCTTTGTTTAAAAGGGCTGGATTAAAATAAGCCATTTCTAAATCGTTCTCATCAATAGCAATGGCGTATCCTCCCAAGGCTGAAATTCGTGGAGAATTCACAACATTCAAAAATTGATATGTCGACCCTCCTCCAATTTGAGCGTTGGCTAGAGTACATACAAGCAACAAAAAAATAATTATGGTGCGCATTTTTTTCAATTTCCTCTTACCTAACGTTAACTTTTAAAACTTAGTGTTTTACTGGTCTGGATTAAATGGACCCCTTTCATTATTGTTACTACAATCCAAATCTTCTTTTTTAAGTCCACTAGGCAACTCAAACCAACCTTTAGAAACCTTCAAGTCCTTATTTTTATAAATACTGTTCATATAATATCCCCATATCGGCAGGGCTGTGTTAGTTCCCATACCTAATCTTAACGAAGTAAAATGTGCTGCTCTGTCTTCGCAGCCAACCCAAACCCCTGTTACTAAATCAGGTGTAATTCCCATGAACCACCCGTCGCTTTGCATTTGCGTTGTACCTGTTTTTCCTGCAATTTTAATACTGGATGGAATTCCTCCGTAAGGCAACCTTGAATTCCGTAAACGAACCCCTGTTCCATAAGTAGCTTTTCCCTTTACTTTTGGCCCATAAGCAGCTACCCCCCCTAATAATTCCAACATTTTATACGCATTCTCTTCTGTCATAGCTTCTTTTCTTTTCGGAGTTGGCGTCCATATCGTTGCGCCATTCCTGTCTTCAATTCTTAATATAAAACTTGGCTCAATCCAAATTCCTTTGTTAGCAAATACAGAATAAGCTGACACCATTTCAAACAAAGAAACGTCAGGTGTTCCTAGGCATATAGAAGGTACCGCTTCAATACGGCTCGTTATTCCACATCTTCGTGCCACATCAATGACTGCAAGGGGGCCAAAATCCTTCATTATTTTTGCTGATATGGAGTTAATGGAATTTGCGAGAGCCATTTTCAAACTCACATTAACACCGTCTAAATTATCCTTAGTAGCATTATGGGGTGTCCAACTTTCCTCAAGACCGTACATTCCTTCAGGAAAGGTCACGGGTGCGTTTAATACTGTTTCACATGGAGACACTCCGTTTTCAATAGCGCAAGCGTATACGAAGGGTTTAAAAGTAGAACCAACTTGTCTAGTGCCCCTGACTTGATCGTATTGAAAATGTTTGTAGTCTATTCCGCCCACCCAAGCTTTAATGTACCCTGTTTTAGGATCAACAGACAGCATTCCCGTCCTTAAGTACCACTTGTGGTGGATTACTGAATCACGAGGACTCAGGGTTGTGTCGACACTCCCTTTCCATGTAAATATTTTCATTTCTACTGGCTCTTTAAACGCCACCTGCATGATGTCGTCAAAAGGCTTCCATAATTTATAATATGCTTTGTGTGCTATTTTATAAGGCTCGTTGTCCCTCTTAACCCTTTTCTTGTATTTGTTTAAACTGTCTTGAGCTAATTTCAATGATTTTCTAACTGCTCTTTTTTCACGTAAAACATAAGCGCTGTTAATTGTGTCTTTGTTTAAACGATTTAACTCCTGCTGCATTTTAAACCTTTCTTCGTCAAAGTGGTCTCGTTTATTTTTTAACCTATTTAGTTTTGTGAACAACCTGTTACGCTTGAAAGTTCTTTTCTGAAGTTCAGGGAGCTTTGCAAGTTCATTCTTGTATCTTGAGCTAGTCCTGATTCCTTTTTGAATGAGATTCTCCACCATTTCTTGCTTTTGCTTGGCGGTCATGCCTTCAAAATAGAACGGCTCGGTGGCTCTTGATGTTTTACTTTTACGTCGCCAATGCTTAAAAAAAGTGGGCTGTAACTCTCCCCCTAAATGGCTTTTCACTGCTTTTTCCGCATACATTTGCATCTCGTAATTGATGGAGGTGTAAATTTTTAAACCATCGCGGTATATGTCATACTTGCCTCCTCCTGGCTTTTCAAGTTTTCCAATAATTTTTCGTAATTGCCCTCTAACCTCTTCTCTAAAATATGTAGCCACTCCTTCTCTGTGTGTGGCTTTGTTTGGTTTTAAATTAAGAGGGATTAATTTTAAAGAATCATATTGATGGCGTGTTATATAGCCATTTTTAACCATTTGAAACATGGCTACATTTCTTCTGTGTAACGTTGTATCCCTTCTTTTTTTCCTCATTGGGTTAAATAAAGACGGGTTTTTAGCCATTCCCGCAAACATGGCCGATTGCTCAATTGTTAGCTTATCAGGGGTCGTGCTGAAATACACGTTTGCGGCAGATTTAATTCCAACCCCTTGATTCACAAAGTCCAATTTATTGTAGTACATCGTTATAATTTCTTTTTTTGTGTACTGTCTTTCAAGCTGAACCGCTATAACCCACTCATTAAACTTTTGACCTATTCTCTCAATTTTGCTTTGAGAACGAGTTCCAGTAAAAAGCATCTTTGCTAATTGTTGTGTAATTGTACTTCCTCCTCCAGCGCTCCCCAACTTAACAACAGCTCTCAATAAACTTTTGCCATCAATTCCATTGTGCTCAAAATATCGTTCATCCTCTGTCGCAACAAGAGCATCAATCAAATGCTGAGAAAGTTCATCTTGCTCACAAATAGACCTATTTTCTTTGAATATAGTTCCCAATAGATGAGCGTCTGACGAAAATATCTCCGTCGCCAAATGACTTTTTGGGTTCTCTAGTTCTTCAAACGTAGGCAGGTCGCCCAGCATTTCAAATGTAGCAATACCTAAAAATAACAAATACATGAACCCTACGCCAGACGTAAACAAGATCCAAAAAGCCTTAATGGACTTTTTATTTGATCCTCCTTCTTTTGTTTTTTTGTTTGTCTTACTCACTTACTAATTTTTCTATACGGGCTCCAACGCTTACCACATTTTTAAGGTTTTCATCCCTCATCCCTTGTCTCAATTCAATCTTATAAACACCTTTTGGCGGTTTTGGTAAGCCATAATCATAATAATGTTTATACTCTTTTATTGTTCCGCCTTCCACGCCTTCCTTCCAATTGCCTTGAAAATCCATGAACTCTAAATTTATGGTATCTAGCTTTTCTTCACGACCTGGTGTTTTAATTTTTACAAACAACCACATGTTCCTATATGCATAATCGATGTTGTACCGTACATTAAAGGAAAACCCTACCACTTTACTAATAATAGTGTCTGCTTCATAAAAATATGAAATAGCACTGTCTTTGTGCCAAGTTTGACCTTCCAGGTCTATCTGCTCTTCATATATAACTGAGGAGTCGCAAGAAGAAACAACAATTGCACAAATAAACAACACTAAGATCTGTTTACTTACTCTCATTGTTTTTTTGTGGACGTTTTTTCTTATTAAAAAACTTTTTCTTGCCTTGTTTCTTGTTCTTTTTCTTGTTGTCAAAACGAGTTAATTCATCTTGTCCCACTACGTTCTCGTAGGTAGGTTCATTCTTTATGACGATTTGTTCTTTGTATAAAAAGTCAGGCTTACTGTCTTCCTTGTTTAAAGCCATCACTTCCTTAACACGATCAAGCGGGACAGCAACAATTTCAGAAAGTTCTCCTCGACAACTGTACCACATCGTTTGTGAAAAAATATCTGACTTAAAATGACTATAACTAGCTTGTTCCGTATGAAGCATTATTTTAGTGGAAGGAAATTCCTTTAATGCATCTAAATAACTGTCTAATTCATAATTTAAACAACATTTTAACTTTCCACACTGACCTGCTAATTTTTCTGGATTCAAAGATAATTGTTGATATCTCGCTGCGCCTGTTGACACTGTTCTAAAATCCGACAACCAAGAGGAGCAACAAAGCTCCCTACCGCAAGAACCTACACCTCCTAGTTTTGCGGCTTCTTGTCTTGCGCCAATTTGCTTCATTTCTATTCTCACACGAAAAGCATCAGCATAATGTCTGATCAATTCCCTAAAATCTACTCTGCTTTCGGCTGTGTAATAAAAAACAGCTTTTGTTTTATCTCCTTGATACTCAACATCACAAATTTTCATTTGTAAACCCAAATCAATAGCTAATACCCTTGCTTTAGTAAGTGTTGGTTTTTCTAATTTAATAGCGTCCTGCCACTTATCAATATCACTTTCTTTTGCTTGCCTGTATATTTTATATATTTCTTCCTCTTTGATTTTTTTCTTCCCTATTTGAAGTTCAACAAGTTCTCCTGTTAAAGAAACCGTTCCAATGTCATGACCTGGAGAAGACTCAACCGCAACCACGTCTCCCGTTTTTAAAAATTCTCCCTCGGTGTTTGAAAAATAAGCCTTTCTTCCATTCTTAAACCTAACCTCTACCTTTGAGGTCTTGTCCGCCTTATTTGGCACCATGTCAGAAAGCCAATCAAATACATTCATTTGATTACAACCCCCTGTGCCACAGTTCCCGTTCGATTGACAACCTCCTGGGGTGTTATTACTTCCCCTACCAGTACTACATCCTGCACAACTCATTTTTTTTGTTTTTCTAATTTATTCAAACGCTATTCCTTCTAATATTTCAATCGTAGCGTTCTCTCTTTTTAATAATTCACCGGACATTGGTTTTCCTTCCTTATTATACGCCTGCAGTGAAATTTTATGTTCTCCAACCTCTAAGCCTGAAACAGTAAATGCACACCATTT
>JBLIBC010000151.1:0-6447 GCA_047632015.1 Glaciecola sp. | reverse complement strand
ATATAATGAGTAATAAAATAGGCACTCCTGTGCGATTAAAGAGTTTTGATTTTTTTATAATCAAAGCCAGTGCGAATGCCAGAACAAAAAATATTACGAATTCCAATTGAGTACTTAATTTACAATCAGCTGTTTTTGCAACAAACCTGTTTTAGTTATAAAAGTAAGAAAATAACTTCCTTTTACTAGGTCTGGTAAAGATATGGTAGTCACATCAGGAGATATTTCATTAAAAAAGACCTGTTCTTGTTGGCTTCCTGATTGATCAATTAGTTTTATTTCGATAATATCAGAAGTAAATTGATGGTGAATTGTGATTTGATCAACGCTTGTTGGATTTGGAAAAAGTATCGCCTTATCAAATATATTGTTTGGGTGTATAAGACGTTCAATCGTTTCGGAAAAATTTGGAATGCCGTATCCTATTAGATTATCCGAATTGTAGTATTGATGCGCACTTTGCTCAATAATAGCTTTTATTTCCATGGGTGATTTATCTGGTAATGCTTCCCAAACGCAAGCAGCTAAGCCCGAAATTATAGGGCAAGCAAAGGATGTCCCGTTTGCATTAGAATACGTTCCGTTCTCACTTGAAATATTAACTTGTTCCCCCAACGCAACTACGTTTGGTTTTACGAAGCTCAGTCCAGCAGGTGAAGTAGAGCTGAATTTAGCATGATTCCCCTGGTTGTTAACACCTCCTACTGTGAGTACCATTTCCTCGTCAGCAGGAAACAATAGGTTTTTCCATGGAGACTCGCCTTCATTTCCAGCACTATTTACCACTAGCATGCCTTTTTCAACTGCTGTCCTAGCGCCTTTACTTACTATGGTGACCGTTTGTCCTAATTCAGAATGTAAGTGATTAAAAGCAGGGGTGTCAAAAAAATTGTAACCAAGAGATGAACTGATGATGTCTGCGCCAAGACTGTCAGCATATTCAGCTCCTTGGATCCATGTGTATTCTTCAATTAAATTTTCTTCCTGAGGATCTTCAGTAATCAGTAACAAATAGTTGGCCTTAGGAGCTGTACCAACGTACTCTGCATCTTTGTTTCCTGCCATGACTGACAACACCTGAGTACCATGCAAACCTAATTCGTACACATCGTTAGACGGATTAATAAAGTTTTTTTCAGCTAGAACTCTTCCTTCAGCAAATAGAGATGTGAATATATCCATTGTGTTGACGTTAGTAAACCCTGCGTCTAACACTGCAATGGTTATACCTGTTCCCAAATAATTGTTTTGGTGTAAATACTCTCCTCTTACTTGATTAATTCCTGTCGAAGCTGAGCCGTAGTTCAATTCAGTGGTTTCGTTTTTTTTGCTTGTTCTTGTCACAGAAAATCCACTTTTTCCTATTAACCTATAACTAGCTACGAATGGAAAGGTATTTAAGGAATCGATTGACAAAGAGTCATTTGTCTGAACAGCTATGGTGTTAAACCATTTTGAAATAGCTTTGACCTTATAATATTTATTTAAAGAATCAAGATAGCTTGATGTAAGAGGGAAGTCATTAATGGTTATTGCAACTCCAAGTTTGTTTTTTCGAGCAATTGATTTTGATGTTAGATAATCGGTAGGAGAGGAGGTGTTATATTTTAAAGTGTCTTTATCCTTAAAAATCACTTCAAATTGATACGACTGAGCGAATGCAGCTGATGAAGTTAGTATAAAGAGTAAAAGTGTCTTCAAATTAAACTTTTATTAAAAGTTACTATTCCGGAATGTCGTATTCAAGTAGCACTTTAGTGAACTGAATTCCTTTTTGTATTCTCTCCATTATTGGGACAGATGTGTCGGTGATGTTTTGAGATTCAATGTCAATATAGTAGTGCTTTGTTAATCCAACACCTTTTGCAAAGGTTTGCTCGTAGTATTGTTTTTCAATTAAATTTTCCAAATCAATCTGAACAACTTTAACAGAGTTTGCATATCCTAATAAAGTTTCACCAAAACTTTCATAGGTGTAATTGTATTTATTTAGGATGTTAAAATCATTGCCATCCCAAGTAACACCATCTTTTACAGGGTTAGTTAAATTAACGAACCTCACATTTTCCTCCACACGTTGAACAGAGACAGGTGTCACTGTTACAAACCAAACATTTTTAAATTCCCAAGGTATCTCATCGAACGACACAGCAGCCGTTGGTTTGAATTTGCAATACCGCTCCATTCTGTAGTTAGTTTGGTTGCTTTCGTCAAGGAAGGTTTCTGTTATGGTTTCCTTTAATTGATATTGGTAAACTTCGGTTTCTCCAGTGAATTTGTTGTAATAAATCGAGTCAATCAAGTAAATATGAGAACTTCCTATTTTTAAAGGATAGTAGTCTGTGTAACTACCTGTTTTTGAAACGCCTGTTTCAGTATCTTTTTTACATGAAGCACCCAGAAATACTAAAAACACAAACAGTATGTATAAACTACTTTTCATCCTTTGATTCACTTTTTAAGAGCGTTCCATTAGTGTCGTAATGGCTCCACGACCCGCTTTCAACTCCATTGTTATATTGACCCGTAAGTTTTATTTTTCCATTCTCATGGAAATCTTTGCGCTCACCTTCAAGTTTGTTTTTGTACCATGACAATTCTTTCCAAACTTGACCATCTGGATAATAAAATGTCCAATGACCATTCTTTTTCCCTTTGTAAAAGGTTTTAATGCTTTCCAATTGGCCAAACTTGTCGAAGTACTTCCATGTACTGTCTTTTTTGTTTTTAAAATAATACCCTTCTCGCGATATTTTACCATTGGGGTGGTACGCCATTAACGAGCTACGTCCTGATTTGTTGTACCTCTCTCTTGTTCTCACCACTTTAGTGGAGTCGTCCCAGTAGGATAAAATTTCGTTCGATGAATATATTAAATTACCATACTCGTACCTTTCTTCTTTTTCAACTTTTAGGCGAGGACTGTAATATTTCCACTTTCCATTCTTTTTTCCGTTAGCGTAATGACCAATAATCCGGTACACTTTGTTGTCGTAGTATAATTTAAAAGGACCTTCCGTCTTTCCACCCACCACTTTCTTACTTGAGCGAATGTTTCCGTTTGCGTAAAACTCCTCTTGTAAACCCTCGGCTATACCTTTATTATACGTTGTTTCCGCTTTAATGTTACCGTTCTTGTAATAGGTTGTCAATTGACCATTTAAAATACCATTATTATACTTTTCGGTTCGAATTTTAACTCCAGATAAAGCGTAAAAATTCCAAGTTGAATCCTTTTTCTTTTCAGAGTATTTACCATCTGCCATGATGTTGCCATTGTTGTGAAATAAAACTCCTCTAGCAATTGTTCCGTTATTTGAAAGCATCATTTTCGATGTTTTTTTCCCACCCGTATTGTACCTCATAGATAAACCGGAAGCCGTTCCATGCACAAAATTAGTTTCATGTTTTATTTTTCCATTCTTGTGCTTAACTATCCATTGTCCATGCTTTTTTCCTTTTGCATCCACCTGATTAATATCATCCTGAGCAAAGGTTGAAACTGAAATAATTAAACTGAAAAATAAAAGTAATTTGTTAGTCATGAATTAGCTGGTTTTTTCGATGTCGTATTTGTTTGCCTTTGTAGAGTTTCTTACCAAAATTTCTGCCACAAATCCAGAAAGGAACATTTGAGTACCCACAATAACAAACATCAGTGAAAAGTAAAAAATAGGTCGCTGAGTAATGGGGTAATAATTATCACTAAACCCTGAGTTAAAAACAAAAGTCAAAACCCAGTCAATTGTTAAGTAGGTACCTATTCCAAAACCTAGTAAAAATGTAAAAAATCCAAAAGTTCCAAATAAATGCATCGGACGTTTGCCAAATTTTGATATAAAAATAATAGATACAAGATCTAAAAGACCATTGATAAAGCGTTCTAATCCAAACTTAGTGGTTCCATATTTTCTTGCAAAGTGCTTAACCGGTTTTTCCCCAATTTTAGTAAAACCAGCTCTCTTAGCCATTACAGGAATGTATCGATGCATTTCACCGTAAACCTCTATACTTTTAACCACGTCGTAATGATATGCTTTTAACCCGCAGTTAAAATCATTAAGTTTGATTCCACTCATTATAGTAGTCGCTTTATTGAACAACTTGGTAGGAATAGTTTTCATTAATGGGTCTTTACGGTCTTGTTTCCATCCTGAGACTAAGTCAAATCCATCCTCCTTGATCATCTTGTACAGTTCAGGGATTTCTTCCGGGCTGTCTTGTAAATCAGCATCCATTGTTATAATGACTTCTGCTTCAGTATTGTCAAAACCAACGTAAAGTGCAGCGGATTTTCCAAAATTTCTTCTGAATTTTACCCCTCGCACATTAGCATCTTTTGTTTGAATTTCAGTGATTACATCCCAAGATTTGTCAGTGCTACCATCGCTTATGAACCAAACTTCATAAGTGAAATTGTTTTCTTCCATTACCTTTTTAATCCAAGAGTGCAATTCTGGTAAGGATTCTGCCTCATTGTATAAAGGGATTACAATCGATAAATTCTTCATTGCTTTGCAGCTTTTAATTTGAATAGAAATCCTAAAGTAAGCCCAATTAGGCTAAAAAAGAAGGAATTAAGAATTAAATAGGTTGACACAAAATGAATAGGATTTCGGTAAATACTTATATCTATATTGTTCAAATTGTTAGTGTACAAAGGGTTATTAGTGGATTTTGCTATAGTAATTGTCTTTTTTGCCAATTCAGGATCAATATAATTGAAGAGCACAAACTGATAACTGCCAATCCATATTGCGTAACACAGTCCAGTTATTAAGCAAGTTTTGAATACTTTTTTAAATACTTCCTCTTTTGAATAGTGTGAATGAGTTTTTTTTAAAATTAAATTCAGCCCTATAAATGGTACCATAAAAATAATGGTATTTGGGTAACCAGACTCGAAATCAAATGCTAACTGATTTATAATCAGCATAGGAAGTGTAATGATGAATAGCAATAATGCATTTTTCATGGGTTAAAAGTAACAATTTACTACCGTACATATGTAGGACAAGGTGAGGAAGTTTTGCATAAATGGTATGCCTTTATTAGATTTGCATTGGGGTAAGTCTTATACGACCAGCTCCTGCCGAATTCCCCCAGGCCTGGAAGGGAGCAAGGGTAGGTGGTTGAGCGGTGCGATGTAAGTAGCTTACCCTATTTTTTTTGAATAAATCCTAACAGCACTTCTTATGAATAAGTCACTTGGTTTTATAATTTTAATCTTGATGTTAAGCAGTGTCTCTTTTGCTGCAGATGAAAAGAAGGAAAAGGAAAAAGATTATTATAAAATGTTTACGGTGGAAGGTAGTCACGCATACAACGGGTTAATTTCTAAACATGGTGCAAATGCAAGATTTTATTTTTGGGTAAACAAAACATATAATTTTGGACCTGAGTTTTATTTTTACTTTCCTACCGCAGCAAGTAAATCACCAGATCTTCAATTGGATTTTAACTTTCGGAAAATTCTTGTGAATTTTCACCCGCTTACTTTTGATGTGTTAATTGGTCCGGGATTCCGGAATTTTAAAACAACTACTGGCGAAAGAGATTGGAGTTTTGACGGGATAAACATAGGATTTGGACTTGCCCTTAGAATTAAAAACATTTCCATTTTTGTAATGCCAAAAATTAATCACTTGAACCCAACTTTACAGGTTGCTTCAGGGGTAAAATACCACTTCAATGTTGACCAAGCATTAAGGTTCAAAAACAGGTACAAATTAAAAAAAGCTTAAGAAAGTCGAGTTACGGTAGTAGTAAAGCTTACTTTTCAATTCCTTTTAACACCCTTCTTATTTCATTGGTTTTTTCCATCAAATCGTGCATTTTACTTTGGTCGTTTGAATCCAAAAAGTTTTTAAATTCTTGAAGATTTTCGATGTAAGCTCCTAGAGCTGTTGACAAATGATTTGAGTTTTGAGCAAAAATTGGAGCCCACATGTTAGGATTACTTTTTGCAAGTCTAACAGTGGAAGCAAATCCACTTCCTGCCATGTTAAATATGTTCTTTTCGTCTTTTTCGATTTCTAATACCGTTTTACCCAAAACAAATGAACTGATGTGTGACAAATGAGACACATATGCAATGTGCCGGTCATGTTCCTCAGCATCCATAAATAGGACCCTCATTTCCAGTGCGTCAAACATTTTATTTGCTGCATTCAAGGCCTTTTCATTGCTGAGTTCCTTTTCACAAATGATACAAACTTTTTCCTTAAATAAATCATCAATGGCGGCATGTGGACCAGTGTTTTCAGTTCCGGCAATGGGGTGAGCTGCAACAAAGACACTGCGGTTTTTGTGATGCTTAACAGCTTCGCAAATCCCAACTTTTGTGCTGCCAAAATCCATTACTATCTGATCGTTGTTGATTATATCAAGTAATTCAGGAATCAACGTCTTAGTAGCATTTACAGGAATGGTTACTAATATTAAATT
>JBLIBC010000150.1:0-6481 GCA_047632015.1 Glaciecola sp. | reverse complement strand
ATTACATCGATTATTTTATTTTTTTTATCGTTAAAAAAGAGTTTTTAACCGAAATAGATCGATTTTAATTTTTTATTTTCAAAAGTTGTATTTTTGGGAGAATGTTTTGGTAAAAAGATTCGTGCCAAATATTTATTTCCAATTTTTTTAGCCGGTACAATTAGTTGGTAAGAACTGACTGCGTTGGTCTAATACAAGTCAAGTAAAAACTTTCAACTTCTCATTTTTAATATCTAAATCTTACTTCCTTGATCATGAAGGGAATTAAAAACTAACTTTAATATCCCTCCAATTAAGAAACGAAAAATTGATTTTTGTAATTTTTCCTTGATTTTTAAGGCTTTCAAGATTTGTGAAATTACCTAATATAAAATCAAGAAATGTTTTCAACAGATGTTGTAAAACGAGCTTGAAATTAGAGGTGCAATTAGTTAGCAATTAATAGCTACACTAAAGCTTTGTTATTTAGCGTTAAAATATTGAAAATCAGCAATCTGAATCAATTGTTAACAACTGCTAAAAACTATGGTAGTTGGGATAAGAATTTATTAGACTTTTTTTGGGATTTTTGTAACCCGCTTTTTTCTAATTGAAAGGTTTAACTTTTTTAAAATTGGGTGGGAAACGAGAAGAAACATTTATAAATAATAAAAACAGCAACATGGAAGGAAAAACAAAACAAGCAGTTGATCAAGCGCCAAACTTGGATGAAATTTTGCCAAAAGACACCGTAGTAAAGGAGTCGGCAACGGAACCTATTTTGGATGCAGCGAATGACAGGTTTGTTTTATTTCCTATTCAACATGATGATATTTGGGCAATGTACAAAGACCAGCAAGCTAGTATTTGGACGGCCGAAGAAATTGATTTGTCTACCGATATCACGGATTGGGAAAACAAATTGAATGACAACGAAAGGTATTTCATCAAGCACGTTTTGGCATTTTTTGCTGCTAGTGATGGAATTGTAAACGAAAACCTTGCAGAGCACTTTTTAAGCGAAGTACAGTATACTGAAGCTAAGTTCTTTTATGGATTCCAAGTAATGATGGAAAATGTACATTCTGAAACTTACTCTTTGTTGATTGATACTTTAGTAAAAGACAACAAGGAAAAAGATCATTTGTTTAATGCAATTGAAACGATCCCATGTGTTAAGAAAAAAGCTGATTGGGCTTTAAGATGGATTGACAACGGTTCTTTTGCGGAAAGGTTAGTTGCTTTTGCAGCAGTGGAAGGTATCTTCTTCTCAGGAAGTTTCTGTTCGTTATTTTGGTTAAAGAAAAGAGGTTTGTTACCTGGGTTAACATTCTCTAACGAACTTATTTCAAGAGATGAAGGAATGCACTGTGATTTTGCGTGTTTACTTTATACACAACACCTTAATAATCAACTAGACAAAGAAGTGGTGAAAGAAATCATCATGGATGCGGTTGAAATGGAAAAGGAATTTGTTTGTGATGCTTTGCCAGTAGGGTTAATTGGAATGAATGCTGAATTAATGACCCAATACATTGAATTTGTTGCTGATAGGTTATTAATGGAATTAGGAAATGAAAAAGTGTTCAATACTGAAAATCCATTTGATTTCATGGAATTGATTTCATTACAAGGGAAAACAAACTTTTTTGAAAAAAGAGTAGGTGAGTATCAAAAAGCTGGTGTAACGACAAGTGGTGAGAATCAAGGTTTTAGTTTAGACGAAGACTTTTAGGTATATCCCTTATCCGATTAACTTTGGACCGAATTACCTTCTTTTACAGAGGAGTATTATATAAAATTTTAAAAGACAAGCTGCATGTATGTACTAAAAAGAGACGGCCGTAAAGAGGAAGTCAAGTTTGACAAAGTGACCGCAAGGATCAAAAAACTTTGTTACAAATTAAGTCCAATGGTTGATCCAACTGGGATTGCCATGAAGGTAATTGAAGGGATTTATGAGGGTGTAACTACTCATGCCTTGGATAACTTGGCCGCTGAAATTGCTGCAAGTTCTACGACTAAGCATCCTGATTACGCTAAGTTAGCGGCAAGATTAGCAGTATCTAACTTACACAAAAGTACCAGTAAATCTTTTTCTGGGACAGCTACAATATTATACGAATACATCGACGAAAAAACTGGTAAATCAGCAGCGTTACTTGCTGAGGATGTGTACAAAATAATCCAAGATAACGCGATGCAACTTGATTCTGCCATCATTTATGACAGAGACTTCGGATACGATTATTTTGGATTCAAAACATTAGAACGTTCTTACTTATTGAAAGTTCACGGTGAAATCGTTGAGCGTCCACAGCACATGTTGATGAGGGTTGCTATTGGAATCCATAAGGAGGACATTGATTCAGCCATTGAGACATATAACTTGATGAGCGAAAGGTGGGCTACACATGCTACTCCAACTTTGTTCAACGCAGGTACGCCAAAACCTCAAATGTCATCGTGTTTTCTTTTAACAGCAAAGGACGATAGCATCGACGGTATTTACGATACTTTAAAGCAATGTGCTAAAATATCACAATCAGCAGGTGGGATTGGTTTAGCAATTCACAACATCAGAGCAACAGGTTCTTATATTAAAGGAACTAACGGCCAGTCAAATGGAATTATTCCAATGTTGAAAGTGTTTAATGACACTGCTCGTTACGTGGATCAAGGTGGAGGAAAAAGAAAAGGTTCTTTCGCAATTTATTTGGAACCATGGCATGCAGATATTTTTGATTTCCTTGATTTAAGAAAGAATCACGGGAAAGAGGAAATAAGAGCAAGGGATTTATTTTACGCCATGTGGATCAATGATTTGTTCATGGAAAGAGTAGAGGCTGACGGAGAGTGGACTTTGTTTTGTCCAAACGAGTCTCCAGGATTAGCAGATTGCTACGGTGAAGAATTCAGAAAACTTTACACGAAATACGAGAAAGCTGGAAAAGGCAGAAAAACAATAAAAGCTCAAGAGCTTTGGTTTGCGATTCTAGAGTCTCAAGTTGAAACAGGTACACCTTACATGTTGTACAAGGATGCTTGCAACGAAAAATCAAATCAAAAGAATTTAGGTACTATTAGGTCTTCAAACTTATGTACTGAAATCGTGGAATACACTGCTCCTGATGAAGTAGCTGTATGTAATTTGGCTTCTGTAGCTTTACCAATGTTTGTAAAAGACGGTGAGTTTGATTTCAATAAATTATTTGAAGTTTCTTACACACTTACGAAGAATTTAAACAAGATTATAGATTACAACTATTACCCAGTCCCTGAGGCTAAAAATTCCAACATGAGGCATCGTCCAATTGGATTAGGTGTACAAGGATTAGCTGATGCGTTTATTTTAATGAGGTTTCCGTTTACTTCTCCGGAAGCAAAACAACTGAACAAGGATATCTTTGAAACAATTTATTACGCCTCTTTAACAGCGTCTAAAGACCTTGCGAAAGTGGATGGTCCTTACGAAACTTACAAAGGTTCTCCAGCATCAAAAGGAATTTTGCAATTTGACATGTGGGATGTGGAGCCTTCAGACAGATGGGAGTGGGATGTATTGAAAGGTGAAATTAAAAAGCACGGAATCAGAAACAGTTTGTTATTGGCTCCAATGCCAACAGCATCAACTTCTCAAATTTTAGGCAACAACGAATGTTTCGAGCCATATACGTCTAACATTTATTCAAGACGAACATTGTCTGGAGAGTTTGTAATTGTGAACAAGCACTTACTAATGGACTTGGTTAAGTTAGGATTGTGGAACGAGAACATGAAAAACAGGTTAATTGCTGCTAACGGATCAATAACTGATTTCCCTGAAATCCCTGAAAACATCAAAGAATTGTACAAAACTGTTTGGGAAATTAAGCAAAAAGATTTGTTGGACATGGCTGCTGATAGAGGAGCATACATTGATCAAAGTCAATCATTGAATGTATTCATTGAGTCTCCAAATTTTGCAAAATTAACATCAATGCACTTTTACGCATGGAAGAAAGGTTTAAAAACTGGAATGTATTACTTAAGAACTAAAGCGGCAAGAGATGCCATTAAGTTTACAGTAGACAAGTCAAAATTAGCTGAACCAAAAGCAGAAGCGGTAGCTGAGGAACAAAGACAAGCAGAAATTGCTTGTTCTATTGATAATCCAGATGACTGTGAAATGTGCAGTGGTTGATACCAACAAGGTAAGTTATAGTCAATACTCATCAGTTGACTGGTGTAATAAATAAGTTATAAAAAAGGCTATTCCTAATTGGATAGCCTTTTTTATTGCGGCTGCAAATAGGTATGTGATAAGTTTAAGGTTCTGTCGTATTAAGCCACTCCAATTTCTAAATATCTAGTTTTGACTATCAACAATAGCTCAAAACATGAATACTCAAGGTCATAGATTCCCAAAGACAATCATTCTTTTCGCAGTTTACTCAAAACTTAAGTTCGGACTCACCTATAGAGAAGTTGAAGAATTGCTGCAAATGCGAGGCGTGTCGATTGACTATCCCACTATCTAAAGATGGGTATTCACGTTCACTCCATACATAATCCAAAGGGTACGCAATAATAAGCATCAAGTAGGGAAGCGATGGAGAATGGATGAAAGGTATATTAAAGTGAAAGGTCAGTGGCGTTACCTATACCGTGCAGTTGATAAGCAAGGTAATACAGTGGACTTCTTGCTTACAAAGAGAAGGCAGCGTATGTCAGCCCAATCGTTTTTGATTAAAGCAATTGACAGGAATGGAGTTCCTGAGATAATCAATATTGACAAGAGCGGCAGTAATACTCATGCTATTCGTATTTACAATAAGAGGTGCTGCACGAGTATTGAGATTAGGCAACGCAAGTATCTTAACAACATTGTTGAACAGGACCATCGGCATATAAAGTGGAGGCTACAACGAGGTTTAGGATTCAAGGAGTTTGAGTCAGCTAAACGAACAATTGGTGGAGTTGAGGTAATGCAAATGATAAGAAAGAATCAAGTTAAAAACAGTAAGTCGACTAACTATCGTACGTTTTGTGCTTTGGTAGTATGTATGATTAAGTTTTCTTAGTTTTAAGAGAACTTAATGCGACAGAACCGGGTTTTTGGATAGTCGTAATTGATTAACAAGACCATTCTCTAAATTAATGTACAAAATTACGTACGTAATAACGTACAAAATTGTATATTATTCGTATATTTATAACATGGTCTCGAAATGAGATAGATGATAATGGTAAATAAAAACGATAGGTTATGGGATTACAAACAACAACAATTAGTGAATTTAGAAAAGATATTAAGTCTTATGTGGACGAAGTAATTGACGAACACGAAACTATAATTATTCCTAGAAGTAAGAAAAAGGGAGTAGTAGTTATTTCTTTAGCTGAATATAATTCAATGATGGAAACGGCTCATCTATTATCTAGTCCTAAGAATGCTGGTAGACTTCGTGAATCAATTGCACAAGCACGTAATGGGGAAGTGATTGAAAAGGATTTAGTAGAATGAAAAGAAAAATTACTTTCACTACCAATGCATGGAATGAATATATGTATTGGCAAGGTCAAGACAAGAAAATAGTTAAGAAGATTAATAAACTGATAAAGGCCATTAACAGTGGCGACCCTTTTCAGGGGATAGGTAAGCCAGAGCCGCTAAAGTATGATTTAGCAGGGTTTTGGTCTAGAAGAATTGATGGTGAACACCGACTGGTTTACGAGGCTACAATTGATACTATCACTATTGTTCAATGTAGGTTCCATTATTAAAATAATAGGGAAGAAGTAGCCAGTTCAGTTAGCCACCATCCACCCACCAATTACTTCGCCCACCTAAGAACCCATTTGTTAAGGATTGATTAAGTTTGAATGATGAAAGCAATATTATTAATATTTGTAGTAAGCTTAATTACTGCAGGCTGTAGTAATGAAACAATAAATATTGAACTTCGTGATAATCTTATTTCTAAGATTGACACAGCTTCACATCGAAAAGTACCAGGGTACACTTCCGTAGTTACTTTAGATGCTTTTTTTCAGGGGAATTTTGATGACGCTTCATTTGCTCCTAACATCGATAATAATCATACTGGGATTCAAGAAATATACAAAAGGCTACAAGAAATTAGAGCCAAGAACGAGGTCTCAGATATATTTGTTGAAATAACGGACGTTATGTTTGAAAATGAAAAATCGTTAGGTGATAAGTGGCCGTTTTCATGGACGATATACATTGTCACTAGTGCAGACGATAGTACAGTTTTAAATTGGACGAAAAGTTTAGAGCCTGAAAATACAGTTGGTGCTGAACCAATTCCTGATTCTATTCAAGTTGGAAAAAACCAGAGAGTTGTTACAATTTGGTGGGATTAATGTGCATTCACATAAGTTCAATTACTCATCGGAGCCACTATCCAAAGAATGCATTCAATTCGCCCACCTAAATCCCTATGTGTTAAGGATTGATTATGTTTGGGGGTATGAGAATTTTGTTGATAGTTTTAAT
>JBLIBC010000149.1:0-6593 GCA_047632015.1 Glaciecola sp. | reverse complement strand
AGGAAGACGAATAAAATTCAACAGAGGAGGAATCTTTAACTACATTAGCAATCAATTTATAGCAATCAGAAAACATGAAACATTCAATCGTAATTATCATCACACTTATGTTCGCATTTGGATGCGGCAATCAAATTAAAAACAATGAAGCTGAGGTTATCATAGAAGCCGGGACTGAAATTGCTCCAACGGAATCTGACAACAGTGCGGAAACTGAAATTGAAGAGCTAATTGAAGCGCCCAAAACTGAGGTGGATATGATTGAAACTTTTACGTCAGACCTTCTTGACACAAGTCCATGTGTGTTTTGGGTTGGTGATTTTAGACCTCACAGTTTGGTTGAGATGGAGGGTAAGCATGTAGCTGCTGATGAAGGTTTGTGGTGGGGAAGAAATAATAAAATAAGTATTTCGATTGATAAGGTAGTTGGGGATTCAATTGTTGGTCACAGTGTAGTTGCGGGAAATGACAGGCCTTTTTACGGCAGAATTGATACCATTGAGAACATTCCGTGGTATATCGCAAATGAACCAGGGGATGATAAATATGATGGTCAATTTAGGTTTCGGGTTGATGGTGAATACTTAATTGGAGAATGGGATGCGTATAAGAAAATAGATATTCCAAAAAGAATGTATACACTCACAAGACAAACATACAAGTACAATCCTGAAACAAAATTGCAGAAAGACAGGTATGGTAACTGGAATAAGTTTACTAATGAGCAAGATGTAACTGAAGTGTTTGATGAAGGAACTCCTGATGAAGGAATTTATGAATGGGTTCAAAAAGAGTTTGCCAGTACAACACCTAAAGTGTGGGAGATTAATGCTTCCAGTACGGAATTAACAAAAAAAGATGTGGAAAACTTGACGAGTAGTGACTTGTTAGTTATTAGAAATGCAATTTTTGCTCGTCATGGTTATTCGTTTAAAAACAGACCTTTAAGGGTGTTTTTTGACAGGCAAAAATGGTACATTCCTGTTCATACAGATGTAAGAAAGGAGCTTACTGCATTGGAAAAAATGAACATTCAATTACTGTTGCGATATGAGAAAAACGCTAAAGAGTATTACGATTTTTTCGGTAGGGGTTAGTCTGGTTTTATCTTGTTCGAACAGTCACCATGTTCAATCGGAAACAGTCGAAACACCAGAAGGTTTAGTTTTTAAGCAAGAGCTGAACATACCTACTGCGGACAATATTTTAGATTACAATGATTCGCTGTGGTCGGAAATTAAATTTCAAGAAGAAGGCGTTTTTGAAAACATGGCTTATGCTGATACTGTCAATTTTATGGGGCGAAAAATATACCCTTGCGCTAGGTGTTTTTTGAGACCCGAAGCTGCAACAGCATTGAAGTTGGCTAATGAAATTGCACATGAAAAAGGTTTAAGGTTAACCTTGTTTGATTGCTATCGTCCTACAAAGTATCAACAAATAATGTTCGATCTAATCAAAGACTCAAGGTATGTTGCGGAACCCAAAAATGGTGGTTCAATGCACAACAAGGGTTTAGCAGTTGACATTGCGTTAGCTGACACATCAGGCAACTTACTTGATTTCGGTGGGGAATTCGATGAGTTTTCGGAAAGGTCACATCTTATGTATAAAAAGCTGGATTCTATTCCTGCCTCCAACAGGGTGTTGCTAAAAGATATTATGACACAGGTAGGATTCACACCTTACGCATATGAATGGTGGCATTACAGTTATAAACAAGTTGATTATCAGTTAGACGATTATGTTTGGGGTTGTAATTAATAGAGAACGGGTATTGAAAACCGCATGGTACGCAATATTGGCGTATTTCAGTTATTTAATGATTCTGATTACGATTCAATACATTCCCATTGATTTCAATGCCGCATTTTTAAATATAAAGCAGGATGAAATTCAACGACCATATTATCAGTTGGCATTCTTCACCCATGTGTATACGAGTATTTTTACGCTTATAATTGGTTTCTTTCAATTTTCAAAAACCATTCGAAGTAAGTATCCAAGGCTGCATCGAACTATTGGCAAATCATACATCGGAATAATTTTATTTTTTGCAGGTCCTTCTGGACTTGTGATGGCTTATCATGCTAATGGTGGAATTTATTCTCAAGTGTCATTTTATATTCTTGCCGTGCTGTGGATTTACTTTTCTCTGATGGCTTACGTTCATGCCAGAAAAAGGAATTGTATTTTACATAAAAACTTTATTTATCGTAGTTACGCACTTACCTTGTCAGCTATAAGCTTGCGGTTATTCAAATGGATTATAGTTGGGACGTTTGAGCTACTTCCAATGGATACTTACCAGATTGTGTCTTGGGCAGGGTGGGTTGTCAATTTGGGAATTGCAGAATTACTGATTAGGTACAGAAAGTAAATGGAGTGAACTGCATAAATTTTTACCCACGTTTGGAATTGAGTACTTGTCTGGTTATAATTCTCGTATAGCCCACAGGATTTTCAGGGAAAGTGTTAGAAGGTCATTCAATAGTGTTTGTTACTAAATAAAAAAAAGCCTCAAAATTCAAAGATGCTGAGACTCTATATTTGCCAGTGAAAAGTGGAAGCTCACCACTTGCGTTTGCAACAAAAAGCCACGGCTGAACCATAATTTCCGTACCCAAGACGGGTGAAATATCGAACTTTTTGAGGGGGTTGGAGCTGATTTTAGATTTGAAGTGAAGGAACAATCCAGTATAAAAATCATGTTATCTTAAAGTTTTCCCCCATATCAAAAATAGCAAGTCCAGATTCAACATTAAACGGAAAATCAATCTTAGAATTTGATCAAATTAATATTGATTCCCCGCTGTTCTTCCTAAAAAGTGTTTTATTAAAAAATGCAACCAAAACTCTCTTGTACTTTCGCTGTTGGAGGGGCAGTGCCTTGCCCTCCACCGGCATGTAATCGTAACTTGCCTGAATGCGGTAGTTCTTGATTTAACGGAGTGTAATCAAGAACTACAAAACATAGCCCCTACAACGTTGGTTATCCAGTATAATGGAATCTTTAGGTAGAATAGCGGGGAATCAATAATTAATAACCTGAAATCCAGAGTTTAGCTATCTTAACTTTTTTCTTTAGCTTTTATTTTCCCTTCCAATAAAGGGGGAAAAAACCATTTGAATATATTAATACGACATAACAATATATAGAGGTAGCTTTGATATGAATGTCATTATTCTGACATCTCAATTTTTACTTTATTTAGCTAATTACTAACTAGTTAAATTTATTTAGCCGCATAAGCTAACCATTTTAGTTCATACTAATTATTGTTTTGAACTTTTCTCTTCCTTTTTATTTTGGTTTTCTAGTTACCTTTTCTTGATGAAGAAAAATATATCAATATTAACATTTCTTCTTATTTCGTGGGGTATTAACGCCCAATTCCTCACCGATTTCACATCGAATAAAACTTTTGGATGCGCTCCTTTGATAATAAAATTCACAGACGCCTCATCTCCAGACGCTACAGAATGGACTTGGTCATCTACCACAGGGGTGTCTTCAAGCATTAAAAGCCCTACTTTAGTTTTTTCCGAACCTGGTAATTTTAATGTAACGTTGGAATCTACGAACGGCGCAGAAACCAGCACTAAAACAATTTTAATTAGGGTGAGCCCTGGAATAACTGCTGATTTTACCTCATCAAAAACAGAAGGTTGCGTTCCTTTTCCGGCACAATTTATTGATTTATCGGTTCCACAATCAAGCGCTATCACTTCTTGGTTTTGGAGTTTTAGCAACGGAATAACCTCAGATGAACAAAATCCTATTGTAACCTTTAATGATGCTGATAACTATGATGTACTACTTAAAGTAGCGGATGACAACGGTTGTGAGGCCTTTGTGTCCAAATCAGAATTTATTATCGGGGGAGGTCCAATAGCTGACTTTAGCTTTGATTCAATCGCATGTCAAATCCCAGCCGATGTTAGTTTCGTTAGTACCTCTACAGGTGAAAACCTTACTTATGAATGGGGTTTTGGAAACGGCAGTTCTGCGAATACAGAAACCCCTCCAAATCAAACGTACAGCACCTACGATACTGTTCCTGTGACATTATATGTAAAAGAAAGTAACACTTTATGCACTGATTCTGTTGAAAAGAAGATGTATATAAGAAAATACGAAGCTAAAATGGAGGTTACAGCCACCTGTGATGCTCTTGGTTTTTCTGTTTTATTAAAAGACCAAACAAGTCCTACCCCTAGTTCAATTGTTTGGGACTTAGGTGATGGAACTCAAAATATTGGCAATGAATTTACTCACACTTACAGCGGGTTAAGCCCAAGAACGATTACATTAACAGTAAAAAATGGAGAGTCTTGTGTAAACACTAAAACGTTAAACTACCTGCCCCCTACCGCTAGTTTTTTATTTACAGCTAAGAGCACCTGCAAATCCCCTTACGAAGTAGAATTTAAGAACACATCAGCAGGCACAGGTCTTTTTTATTCTTGGGAATATGGCGACTCTTCGGATATAGATACTAGTTTTGAGAACAACCATTCGTATGTTGTCCCTCCAATAGTGCGGAATCCGATCCTTAATGTTGTAGACACGTTTGGATGTCAAGCAACTGCAACAGGCCGAGTAGAAGTACCAATCCCAATTGCGGACTTCTCCGCAGAAAACGAAAAACAAACAGGTTGTGCTCCACTAACTATCACCTTCGCTGATTTAACAAAAAAAGTATTAAGTCCAATTAAAGATATTATTTGGAATTATGGAGACCCAAACTCAGGAAACCTTAACAACGGAAAGGATAGCTTATCGTCACACACTTTCAATGAGCCGGGAAAATACGACATTACTTTAATCGTAGTCCTTGAGAGCGGCTGCAGCGACACCATTGTAAAAAAAGAATTTATTCTTGTAGGTGAACTTCCCGATAATGCTGATTTTAACGTTAATTTTAGTGATACTATCTGTTATGGTGAAACGTTATCTTTTCAAGGATTAAGTACCTACTCTGATTCGACATACGTTTCAGATTATTTTTGTTGGGCATTTGAAAAAGATGAATCAGCGTTACTTTTAAATAATGAAACCCCTCCTCTTGAATGTCCCAAAGAAGCAGTAAATTTCCTTCCTACAGATACGTTTGTCCACTCTCAAATACCCACGCATGAGTACAGTAATTATACCTATAAAAATGGCTCTTCTGTATCTGGATACTACTACTTCGGTGAAATTGTTCCGGCAGATAGCACACTGCATACCCATTTGATCGTTGGATTTCATGGCTGTTATCAAGAAGTTGTAAAACCAATACACGTAATTCCTACCGCGGCAATGGTGGGTTTTGCTTTTGATGATTCCGATTTTAATTTGATCGAATGTGATAGTTCTAAAACAATCGGGATTTATAATGCGTCCCAGAATTATGATTCATTGCTGTATTTTAGAATTGTTTATTTACCAACTTTAGATACAGTCAAAGATATTTCAGAGTTCGACACCCTATTTTATACGTTTAATAAACCAGGAGATTACTCAATTCAAATTGGAGTGTTTAATAAAAATACGTTATGCAAAAATGAGGGTTCTAGAAACTTTCACGTTGTTTACAAAACAATGAAAATTAACCTTCCAGGCACTACATGCTCGGACAAAGAAATTACCGCAATTGATGAATCAGTTTATTCAACTGGATTCCTTTCTAGAAGGTTGTGGTCATTGGATGGCACTATTACTAGCGCTAACTTTTTCCCATCAATAACTAATGACTCTTTGAAGACGGCAGTAAGTGATACCGGCTGGAATCTTTATACTCTTGATGTTCATTTAATGGTAAAAGACAATTTATTAGGGGTAGGAAGCTCAGCAGTTGAATGCTCATATTCCTACTCGGATTCCCTATATATCGAAGGAACTTTGTTAAGTGTAAATTTAGACACTAGTAAGGCTTGCGCTGGAGATTCTGTGCTGTTCACAAACACGAGTATTGGAACATCCAGTATTCAAAGTACACAATGGTTCTTAAAAGACTCAACTAATGTTTTAAACACCAGTAATGGCTTTAAAACGGCTTACGATATTCCGAAAAAATACTTTCATACTCTTGTTGTTACCAACAGCTTTGGTTGTATTGACTCCCTAGATTCGGATGAGTTGTTAGTAAGTATACCTATCTTGGATTTTGTTGTAAATGACACGGTAGTTTGTAAAGGAGATTCTGTTGTTTTCACTAATAAATCCATTGGTAATAACTTGATAAATACATGGAAAATAGAATCCGAAATACATTCAAATACAGATGCTACACACACTTTTTTTAATGTGAATTCTTTTGATGTAAAACTACATGCTATCGATCAATATGGTTGTCAAGATTCTTTAACTTATAAAAAATACATACGTGTTTCAGATACCCCAAAATCGGAATTTGACACACTTGAAGTTGATTTGAATTGCCCTCCTTTTACCGTCCAACTATTAGATACATCAACTACTTCAGCAATAGAATGGGAATGGAAAATTAGCGATGGAGGAAGTGGAATGTCTCAAAACTATTTACACACCTTTATAACCGCTGGTAAATTTGATGTACAATTCAAAAGCACTAATAAAGATGGATGTA
>JBLIBC010000148.1:0-6652 GCA_047632015.1 Glaciecola sp. | reverse complement strand
ATTTTTGCAATTTTGTATAGGAGCTCTACACTTGGTTGGCGACGATTTTGCACGTAGCCATTTACCATATTGTAGCTCTTTCCCAGTTGCTCAGAAAGCCAAGTTTGAGTTAAGTCTTTGGTCTTCCTTGCTTGGTAAAACTAAAACTTCTTCCAGTCAGTTTTTCTAATTTGCTAATAAATTTTGAATTACCTACTGGTCTATTACTTCTGGTACTGTTACGAATAGTATTAAGTCCATCATCATTTACTTTCTCATTCAAATACTCTTCCCAATTATCTATCTTTAAATATTTACTTATTGGACTCAAATGAAATTCGCCCCCACCTTTTAAATACATCAATAAGCTAGACCACCTGTAACTACTAGTTTTATTTACCATACCAGCCCTATTTTTTTTTAATTATTGAGCGATATTCGTTATGATATTTTGTTTATGATTATCCAAAAAAACAAGCGTGTTCATCTTCTTTTATAATTTCTATTATCTTGTCCAAAGATCTAGATTCAGAAAAAGGTTCGTAAATCTCCCATTTTCCGCTTGCTCGCATCCAATATAAATTCCATTCTTTTCTTGATTTATAATATCGGATTTTAGCGAATTCAATTTGTTGTTTTTCTTTTGGGTTGCTCCAATCAGGTCGAATTTCAAATAAGATTACATTTTTTCCATCATATGAATATCCAATATCGACTTCTTCCCGAATTTCAATATTTTCAGGTCGTAGCGACTCCACACAGTTTTTTATTGTGGATTCATTTATATCTATTGTTTTATTTGTCATTCATTTACAGTTTTTCAGGTTATGCACAACGGTTTGACTAAAAATCCCTGCCATCCCGTAGGGTGTTTATAATTTTTTAGCCATTATCGACCTAACCCTTCTTTCAGCCGGAAGCTTTTCCCAAATTGGTATAAAAAGGGTGTTTTTCCGTTTCACCAAAACAGGTATACAATATATCAAAAAAAAGTAAAACAATAGTAGAACGCAGGGCAAACTCATACTTTTTTTACTAGAAAATCCAATTAACCTTAATTAACTGACTCACAACTATATACGTGTTCTTTTTTTTACCTGAGGTGGAGGTGAATAAAGTTGAGAAAAATAGAGACAGACGCTATTTGATTTCCCTTTTTTCCTTTTTAGGTCTTCCTTTCTTGTTAAAACTAAAACTTCTACCGGTAATTTTTTCTAATTCCCCAATAAATATTGAATTACCAGCGGGTCTATTAGCTTTGGTGGTACTCTTAATAAGCTGAACCATATCATCATTAACCTTTTCATTTAAATAATCCTTCCAATTTTCAATATCCAAATAATCCGAAATTGGGCTCACCTCAAACTCTCCTTTACCTTTTAAGTGCATCAATAAACTTGACCACCTATATCCATCTATCCTTTTGACCATTCCTGCTCTTTTTGGATTTAACTCAACATATCGCACCGCCTCGTATAAATGCTCTACATCTAGCGGACATGAAAAAAATCGACCTTGCCACAAGTGACCCTTTACACCTTTCTTTTTGTTAAAGTACTGACTGTACCTCATGTGTGTGAAGCTAAATAATTGTGCCAAACCTTTCTCTGTACTTGGTTCAACAATAAAATGAACATGATTATCCATTAAACACCAAGCATACAATTTAACTTGAAACTTATTTTTGTAAAACATGAAAAACTCCATGTATTGGTGCTTATCCTCGTCATCTTCAAAAACATTCATTTGAAAATTACCTCGTTGGGTAACGTGATACGGATAACCTGCACAACCTATTCTCGCTTCTCTTGGCATTATTCTGTTTTATTGGTGTGAAATTCAAATATAACAAAATTTTAAATAGCGTCTGTCCCTCTTTTTTTTCCGGGTCACTAAAACGGAATGACTTATTATCATCTCCAATTTTTGAAACAACTGAAATGTTAAAATCAATATCAAGCACATGATTCCCTTCTCTCGGACCTTCACCATTTTCATCAATATAATAAATAGGACTATTTGCAGCATAACAATACGGACTCATGTGTGGATAATTATCAGACAAAGGGTCAACTGACTTAAACCGTCCCAATCTACTATCGTACAACCTAGCACCAAAGTCATAATCGTCATTCCCGCTCTTTAACTCAGTATCCTTCTCCATTCCATTAAACCCGTATCTATACGGATTAATACAACTTTCTGAACACTTCTCCTGTGCTGAATGCACTATCTTTAGTGAACTTTCAGATGATTTATATTGTGATAATGATAGACAACCCATTGAAGGTCTAAATTCAATTGAATGAGGTGATTTATCCTACTATAAGGCATAAAAAAGCCACTATTTATAGTGGCAGCAAAACATTATACGCGAAAATTTCGTATATTAGTTCTATGGATTTAGAAGCTAGAAAATTAAGTATTATTGATTGGGTGTTACACCTGAAAGACGAGAGTGCTTTAAAGCAATTGGAAAATCTTTACATTAAGAAGTCTGTGCAAGCTCAAGTAATCTCAAATAACGAAATGCATTTGAGACATTTAAAGTCTGTAAAGGATATTGAAAGCGGAAATTTTTCAAGTCATGAAGACGTGAAATTACGTTTCGGTAGCTAATGGCAATATATAATATCCAATAGACTGGGTTTGCTATTGAATCTTTAGAGCAAATTGAATCACACATTACCAAAGAAGCTAAATCTAAACGACCTGCAACTAAACTGATTAATAAAATATTCAAGGAAGTTGACTTACTACAAACAAATCCTTTATCCTTCCAAGAAGAACCGTACTTGAAAGAAAAAGGAATATCTGCTAGGTACATTATTATAGGTGCATACAAAGTAATATACATCATTGATAACCATACTGTATCAGTAACAGATGTATTCAACTGTAGCCAGTACCCCGCAAAAACAATGAGGGACGGGTGCTGATTAAACTAATCATATCGCTAAAGTAAAAATTAAATAGATTTTCAATTACTCTTCAAAATAAAATTACATCATTTAATCAGCAGTCGTCCTTGAATTTTGGTTATGCTAACTAGAAACCGTCATCAAACAATACTTGTTGCACTGTGCGATTGTCGCCGTTTGTAAAGGCAACCCAATACACACCAGAGTTCAAGTAAGGAGCTGATATAGATAGCTTGTTAGCGTAAGTGCCTCCTTCAAATGTTCGGTGAATTAAAGTACGTCCTTGGTAGTCAATAATTTCTACAACCAATTTAGAAGAGTTGTCAGCAACCTCAAATTTAAGTTCATTATCAATTACAGGATTAGGATAAATCTTTATGTTCTCAGAAGGAGCAGTTTCCTTAATTATATCCGTTATTACCGGAACATAATTAGTTGCTACTTCTGGAACAGTATTAGTTCCTCCTGTTGGACCAGTGTTACCGCTTGTCACAACTCCGTAATAATTGGGACCCAGCACGAAAGGATAAGCAGGATCTCCGTTTGTTTCTGTAGTTACAAAATACGCATAAGTTCCAGCTGGATATTCCGGTGTAATGCAAGTCCTTCCGTTAAACTCATCCAAATCACCATAGGAAACTGTGTACTCATAATCTTCACAAAAGCTACCTGCCGTATAAACTGTCATGTCTGGTCCAGCTGCGCGAGTGGTATTTGTTGTCAATTTATAGCTTGAGGCGATTCTTTTAATAGCGCCTGTACCGTCCGTATTGGTGTATCCAAATGCTCCGTATATTGGATATCCGTCAAATGCATATCCAATGATAGGAGAGTGAGCAGTAGTTGCAGTGTAATCATATAAACATTTTGGGTTCACATGATTATGATAAGTACCACTTCCATCTGCATGCCCTAAACATGCATCAAAACTAACAGCTTCAAAAACATAGGCGTTTCGATTCCATGTTCCTGTTCCTCCAACAGCCATTTCGGACTTTGTATCATCCCAATAATATCCATCCTTGGCATTATATATTCCAACACCATTCGACCACACACCGTTAGCTCCTAGTGCTGTTGATTCAGGTGTTCCTGTGTTTTGAGATGGACTCAAAGTAAATTTCCAAACTTTATTTTGTTCAGTTGGAACATTTGGATTCTGTGTCCATGGTCCAACATTATAACTAGGTACTCCATCTGTTGTAATCCAGACATCTTTTGGAGAGTAATCAACTGACTGAATGTCAGCGGTGATTGACCCGTTAACTGCTGAAGGAGTGCATCCTGAGCAATTATAACCTGTGGCATTTGTTGTGTTAATAACCCATGAGGTTATTGAAGGGCCTTGAGCAAAAGCTGCTCCAGTCATTCCCATTGCGAGTAGTAATGTTTTAATTTTCATAAGATTTGTTTTAATTGTTCGTTTGTCTGTAATTCATATTATATAAGAATTGTTTGTCGGTTAATGTTTTCAAAAAAGCAACGATTTCAATTTGCTGTTTTCTTGTTAAATTAATTTTATCTTTTAATTCAGGAGCTAAAGTGCTGCTGTGTTGGATTTCAGAGGTGTAATGCTTTAAGACATCTTTTAATCTGTTTACACGTCCATCATGAAAATAGGGTGCGGAATGTTCAATGTTTCTAAGGGTTGGAACTCGGAATTTAAATGCATCTTCAGAGTTTTTAGTAATTCCCATCCTGCCTGAGTCATTTAAAAATGTGTCCACTGCTAGTCCATTGTTTTTAAATGAGTTGTTTGTAAACAAAGGTTCTTCGTGGCAGGTAGCACAATGGGTTTTAAACAATTCGTAGCCATTTGCTTCTTTTTGAGTGAATTTAATTCCTGATTCACCTCGGCTTACACTGTCGTATTTTGATTCAAATGATGTCAACGAAACAGTAAACTGAGCTAAAGCTTTCAGTAGTTTTTTTGAATCGATTACACTGTCATTGTATACTTCATAGAACCTTTTTGGATAATCTGATGAATTTTGCAACTTGTCTATTAATTCCCCCAAGTCACTGTCCATTTCCAAAGGATTAGTAATTGGATTAATGGCTTGCACCTCAATGTTGTTTACTCCACCATCCCACATGAAACTAGTATTCCATGCAAGGTTGATTAAAGTACTTGTGTTTCTTGTTCCGATTCTTCCTTTTATTCCATGGCTTAATCTGTGGTCAGCGTGTGTAAAAGCGGTAAAAGATAAATGACAGCTGCCGCAAGAGATGGTATTGTCATCGGAAAGTATTGGGTCAAAAAACAAGTCTTTTCCCAATTGAAATCCGACAACCGTTCTGGGGTTTTTAGCAAAGTCATATACCGGTTTTGGCCAACCATTAGGGTATGTGAATGGTACGGTTTTATCTGGGATTGTGGCAATCATGCTAGTAAATAAGACTACGATCATTATTAACATTGCGTTATTATGGTGATAAAGTTTCATTTTACTTGAAAGCATTTTGAAAGTATCGAAGCTGCTTGAACTGCTTTACTAGATGGAATTGTAACGGAATTTGTTTTAGCAAGCAGTGTTTTATCGAAAAATTTCGACAAATCGATGCCTATATTTATTTCTTTATCAATTGGCTGTTGACTAGTTTGTAAAGTGATTTTTTTTACGGCGTTATTTGGAGGAAGGTATCCGCCAACATGAAATGAAAATTCATTTTTATGTGTTTTACAGCTACTACTGCTTCCTTCTATTTTGAAATTAATGTAACCACTTTGCCAGGACCAATACATTCCTAGAATTGGGTCAAGGTCACCATCTAAAGCTCCAGCAGTATTCATTGTTGAATCAATCCCTAGGTTAAACGAAATTGAGGTTATCGGCTTTTGCTTGAGGTTTAGGGCAATTGTTTTTGCTTTGTGATCTTCGTCCCATTTCAATAAATGATAACTGTTTGTTTGTGTGTATGTTGTTCCGTCTTTGTACTTGACAACAAATGATGAAAAGTATAGTTTTAAACTGTTTATTTTAAGACTGTCGTTTTGTTTTGATTTGTACATTTTGTTAAAAACTAAGGTGTCGTTTCCAAATGTAGGCGTAAACTTAATTACATGTTGACACATCGCTTGCGAAGCAATAAATAGAGATGCGAAGATTAGTTTCATTCGAACGAGGATTAGATTCTAATGTTAGTTTACGAAGCTATTAAAATAATGTTTCCATCTGTAACAATATTATTTTGATTTTGTGTAAAATTCTCACTTAGACGGGTGAAATGAATTGACCTGGTTTCAAAATAAGCTTGTAACAATGAGGGACGGGTGCTGATTAAACTAATCATTTGATTCCCCGCTATTCTACCTAATAAATCATTGTTGCTCACGCTAAATCGTCATTGTTCATGATATTCTATTTCTTCGTATTCACTTGTTCACTCCGTTTGGCTGCGCGCGCAGCAAAGCAACCGAGGAGGTACGACGAAAAAGTGAGGGGAGTTGTGTGTGCTAGTGTGTATGAACAATCTCATCCCGTATAAATTGTTCGAGAAACAGTTTGGTATCAAACTGATTAAGTATTTTCAAACCTGAAACATAAGGAGATTGCCGCATTTGTTCCTGTTCTCTATTCTTTTTGAATTCACTTGTTCGTCATTCTTCCTCGGATTTAGAAAGAAAAAATTTCGCTACCGAACGTAGTGAACAAGTGAATACGAAGAAATAGAATATCATGAACAATGACGAAGAGAGTAAGGGAAAATATAGGTTAAGCCTGTAAATAGTTACACCACCCGAAATATTA
>JBLIBC010000147.1:0-6681 GCA_047632015.1 Glaciecola sp. | reverse complement strand
AGTGAAGTTTCTGAGTACTAATTGCTATCTCAGCACCAAAACCTAGTTGACCACCATCGGTAAATCGGGAAGAGGCGTTGTGATAAACAGCTGCACAATCCACTTTGTTTTGAAAATTTTCAGCTTCGACTTTGTTGCTGGTTACAATTACAGCTGAATGCCCACCTGAATATTTGTTGATGGTGTTGATAGCATCTTCTGCGTTTTCACTAACCCCAAGTAATATTTTAGGAGACAAGAATTCTTCAGCGTAAATGTTTTCAGTCATTGGTCGAACACCATCTACTTTATTCAAATCATCGCCATCAGCAATAACATCAAGTTCCGCTTGTTTTAAGGCAGCAACTAATTTAGCTGCCTTGTTCTCGAAATCTTCTAGGTTACTGTCTAACAATACTTTATCAATTGCATTACAAACACTTAACCTGCTTTTCCCATTAAGGACTATTTTAATAGCCATGTCAAAATCACACTCCTTATGAATGTAAACAAAGTTATTCCCCCGTCCACTGATAATCAAAGGGACAGACGTAGTTTGACGTATGTAATTAATCAAACCTTCACCACCTCTTGGAATAATTAAATCCAAATTGTGAGTGTTTTCCTTCAGTAATTTTTGAGTTTCCTCACGGTTGATATTCAAATACGTCACATAATCCTTTGGAATACCATTTTTTTCCAAAGCTTGGTGCCACAAATCCACCAGTATTAAATTGGAATTTTTCGATTCTTTTCCACCTTTCAATAAAATTTTATTTCCACCTTTAAATGCAGTTATTGCAGCTTCAATAGTGACATCAGGTCTTGATTCATATATGATCAAAATATTACCAAACGGAACCACCCTGTTTTGTACTTTCATCCCATTTGGATGATTGTATTCATGTAAAACTTTTCCTTGAGGATCTTCATGAGTTATCACATCCTCAACAGACGCAGCCATTCCGTCTACCTTTTTTTTGTCCACTTTCAAGCGGTCAATTAGGGTAGGATCAATGTCTCCAGCTTGCTCCAAGTCAATTTTGTTTTGGGCAATAATTTCCTGCTTGTTGGCTCGGATTAGCGCAGCCAAGTCCTTTAATGTGTTGTTTTTTGTTTCAGTTGTAAATATCATTTTATTATAAATATTAAGACTAATAATTATTCTTTTCCAAGTTCAACTGCTCTATCATAAGCAGCTCTTACTCCTTGGTTAATGTGTTCGTTTACTTTGTTTTTTTCAAAGGAATTTATTGCCGCAATCGTAGTCCCTCCTTTAGAGCAAACTTTGTCAATCCATTGGGAAGTAGTGTCTCCGTTTTGTTTGAACAATTCAACAGCACCTTCAAAAGTTTGGATGATGATTTTTTTTGAATCTTCTTGATTGAATCCAAGTTCATCAGCCCCATTCATCATAGCCTCCATGAAATAAAACACATAGGCAGAACCACTTCCGGACAGTCCAGTTATTTTATCAATGTCATCTTCAGAATCTACTTTGACTGCTTCACCTGTGGATGTCAATAATTTTTCAACGGTTTCCAATTCCGAAACACTTACATCCTTGGACGAAGTATATCCAGTCATACCTTTTCCTATCATTGCTGGTAAGTTAGGCATGGTACGCACTATTTTTGAAATCCCTAAAGCAAGTTGAATGCTTTCCATTTTCACTCCAGCCATCAAGGAAATAAACAGTTGATTACTGTTTACAAAAGGTTTAATGCCCTCAAATACTTCTGATGCATGAAAAGGCTTTACCGCTACAATAATGATGTCAGCCTCTTTGATACACTTCTCAGGACTATCAAAAACTTGAAAATCCTTTTCCTGTATTTTTAATCTGTTAAGACTTTCCTCACCTTTTTCAAGAATGGAAATTTGATTTCCTAACAATCCCGAAGCATGAATCCCTTTTGCAAAGGTCAATCCCATGTTTCCTCCTCCAATAACTGTTAATTTCATGTCATTTAATTTTGTCCTTGCTAAGATAAAAAAGAACAAATGCTTATGCGGCATATTCGAATGTAAATCATGCGAATTATTATGGTTGTGAACTCAGCTTAAAGTATTTTTGCTACGTAGCAACATTTTGAACACCATGAAACAATGTTTTTTAATCTTGATAATGCTTGCAAGCTTCACTGGCTTTGCCTTAGGAGAACAGTTTCAGGTAAAAGACAATAACCGCAAAGGGGACATGTATTTTTATTGGGGTTGGAACAGCTCAGCGTACACGGATTCTGATATTCAGTTTACTGGAGACGATTATGATTTTACTTTAGGAAATGTCCAGGCTAAAGACAAGCAAACTCCTTTCGATTGGGGGATTTATTTTGGTGCTTCTAAATTGACAATTCCCCAATATAATTCTAGAATAGGTTACTTTTTTAGTGATCACTGCGAAATATCGTTCGGAGTGGATCACATGAAATATGTGGTGACCGAAGACCAAACCGTGACCATGAATGGAGAAGTGGGATTATCGAACGAACGATTTGAAGGAAACTACATCAATGAGCAAAAGGTGTTAAGTAGTGATTTTTTGACTTACGAACATACAGACGGACTTAACTATTTGAACGTTTCATTTAAGCGGTACGATGACGTACTTCAATATAAAAAGTTTCGATTGGGAATTTCTGAAGGAGTTGAAGTAGGAGGGGTAATGCCAAAGACCAATGTGACTTTAATGGGGAGTGAACGGTACGATGACTTTAATTGGGCAGGGTATGGTGTGAGTGGTCTTGGAGCAGTTACGTTACGTATTTATGATCACTTTTTTATTCAATCTGAAGCAAAATTTGGATTCATTGACATGGGCAATGTGAGGACAACAGCGAGTGTGTCAGATCAAGCACGACAAAACTTTTTTTACTTACAAGGAAACCTTTTGTTCGGTTTTTCCGTTTCTCTTAACAAAAAGATTAATAAAATTAAAGAGATAGGTGAAGCTGACGAATTGTAGGCTGACTTTCTCATAATTCATAACTTAAATATTACCATTGAGTACATTATCAGCCAAGCAAAATAAGTTAGTAAGTAGGATGGCTAACCCTTTTACGTTTATTCCATTCAGTTTGGTTAAAATCCCTATGCTTGCTATTTCTGGTGTTAGGATGCGACAACTTACTACAAAGGAATGTGTGGTTTCTGTTCCATTCAAACACATCAATAAAAACCCTTTTAAATCAATGTACTTTGCTGTGCAAGCAATGGCTGCAGAGCTTTCAACAGCTGGTGCTGCGATGTTAGCGTTAGAGGCTTATAATGAGAATTTTGCTTACATCGTGGTGAACATGAAAGCTGAATTCATGAAAAAGGCAGATAGTAAAGTGTTTTTTGAATGCAACAATTACGATGATTTTATTGTAGCGTTGGAGCAATCAATTGCCACTAACGAGCCTGTTGTTGTACCGGCAGTCACAATAGGTAAAATGAAAGACGGAACAATAGTGTCTACTTTTGAAGTGACTTGGTCTTTTAAAATTCGATCAAAAAAGTAGTTTTTAGGCTATTTAAATGCTACCCTTACTTTTCCAAAATTTAATGATAATAAATCCAAAGAGCGCGCCACCTAAATGCGCAAAGTGAGCGATTCCATTCATGGTCCCAGTTACACCACTGAATAACTCAACAGCTGCATATCCAATCACAAAATATTTTGCTTTTATAGGAACTGGGATGAACATTAAATATAATCGCTGATTTGGGTACAGCATAGCAAACCCTGCTAATAACCCAAATAAGGCGCCTGAAGCTCCAACAACTCGACCAGTAAGTATTGAGTATATTTGAGGGTAGTCTTCAGGTCGAATTCTTATTGAGTTTACAGTTTCTTGTTCTTTGTACAAAGACAATACTCTGTCTGCGTCATCCCCTGATAAATATTTTAATACTACTTCACGTTCAATAACCATAGACTCTTTAAGCACTTCCAGATACTGAATGATTTCGTACTGTTCAACGTAGACAGAGAGGGAATGAAGTATGACAGCTCCAAAACCAGTCATTAAATAAAATTTAAAGAATTTTACCGAGCCCAATCTCTGTTCCAATGCAGAACCAAACATGTATACACCGAACATATTAAAAAAGATATGGCTTAATCCGCCAGTTGAATGCATGAACATGTGCGTGAGTACCTGATAAGACTGGAAGTCAGGTGACATAAAAAAGTACAGCGCTAATTGCTCGTTAATTGCAGGTATAAAGTTCTGCAGCAGAAACATCAAAACATTAATGATTAGCAGGTTCTTGGTAACGGGAGGGATGTTATTTAGAAAATTCATCGATGTTTTTGTGCTAAATTGACTTCTAATATTTTTACCAAATATAATGAGTCTAAACCTAATTAAGACTCATTATTCTATGGTTATGCTTCTGCTAACATTATTTAAGCTTTCATTGTGCATTCTGTCAAAACTGGTAACGTAGTAAGTATAAGACTTCCCTGGTTTCGTGTTGAAATCCAAAAACTGGTTCGTTCTCGAAATTTTAATCAGATTTTTCGCATTTAATTCTGTATTAATCAGATTTCCTTCAGTCCTGTATACTGCATAAGTATGTGCTTTGTTCATAGGGTCATTTGATTTGTCTTCAGACCACGATAACATTACCGACGAATTTTCCCAAGTTAATTTTAATTTTTCGGGCGTGCTAGGAGGGATGCTGTCAATCCAAGGCATGGTTGGAATTAAAGCAGGATATTGATAAATCGTTTTCCTGAATGTTTGCTGAAAATTTTGATGGTTTTTATTAAATGCTTTTGCTCTAAAATAAATACTTCCTTGGGCTCTGCTGTTTGTTCTAGCCAATGTTACTTGATCAATTAGTTGTTGTGTTTTAAAGCTACGACGTTGATTTAAATCAAGTTTATACAACGCGTGACCTATGTATAAATGCATTGATTTATAGGTTCTTAAGTTCCACCAGTTCAATAATTTATTGAAGTTCGCATAGAGGTTGTCAGTACTCCAGTAAAGTTGTGGAGCTATGTAATCCATCCACCCATTTTCCATCCACAATTTAGTGTCACAATACAAGTTGTCATAACTAGTTTGTCCTGAGTTGGTGTCACTTCCCAATGGGTCTTGCTTTTTATTCCTCCAAATGGCAAGCGGGCTAATGCCGAATTTCACATGTGCTTTCCTTGCTTTTATAGCGGCTGATATTTCTTGAATTAATAAATTAATGTTGTCACGTCTCCAATCTTTGATGTCCTTGATACCTCGGTTGTATTTTTTGAAAGTTGCAGCGTCAGGAATAGCTTGCTTTTTGATGGTGTAGGGATAAAAATAGTCGTCAAGGTGTACACCGTCAATATCGTATTTATCAACTACCTCCATGATTACGTCCAATATGTACTTTCGTACTTCTGGAATTCCTGGATTGTAGTAATAGCTTTCTCCATAATGAAAAAACCATTCTGGCTTCTTAGCGGTGATGTGGTCCGAAGTCACGCTGCTGAATCTATCGTGGGAAATTGCGCGCAACGGATTAAACCATGCATGAAACTCCATGTTTTGAGTGTGACAATGTTCAAGCATGAAGGCAAGTGGATCGTAATAAGGGATTGGTGGCTCGCCTTGAACACCAGTTAGCCATTCCGACCAAGGACTGTACTTGCTTTCGTAAAACGCGTCTGATGATGCTCTAACTTGTACAATTACTGCATTCAAGTTACTTCCTTTGAATTTTTGAAGCAATTGTAAAAATTCCTTTTGTTGTTCTCCGCTTTTTAATCCTTTCCTTGAAGGCCAGTCAAGGTTTGTAAAAGTGGTGACCCATGCAGCCCTGAATTCTCTTGTTGGAAAATCTTGCTCCTGAATGGATTGCTGAAGACTGGCGTTCAAATCCTGAATCGGGTGAGTGCCAGCCTTGCTGGTAATGGTAAAGATTCCATTCAGGATGAAACAACACAGAAAGATCCTTTTTATCATTTCAATTTAAAGCTCAGTTTAAAACTCAATTTAAAGCAACAAATATACCGTTAAACGTTACTTTATGAAGCAAGGCAAATTATTGTTGTCATGATGGTGTTGTTGATAATGTCGAGATGGAAATTACGTGATGATTAAAGTATCACTTCAACGCTTTCAATGGGGTCTGTATAAATCAAAAATGCTTTGATGTTTTTATACTTCAAGTCATGTAGCACCGTGGCGTACTGCTCAATTTGCTTTTGATGCTTTTTGTGTTTTGCTCCGGTTTTGAAATCAATCAAATAGCAAGCCTGCTCATGTAGAATAATCCTGTCAGGTCTGAATACAACACCATTCTTATTGATGAAATCTTTTTCAATAATGTGCTCCCCTTGGTTCCAAAGCTTTTGCAGCAATGGGAGGGCGAGGATGTTGTTTATTTGATGTTTGATGTTTTCAGTATTCTTTTTAAGCATGAACCCATTGTGGATCATGAATTCTAGCACTTGATCCAAATCGTGGTTAGCATCAAGTTTTGACAGAATGGTGTGAATCAAGTTTCCAAAACGTCTTGGGTCCAATAAATCAAAATCATCTTCCGAAGTCAGTGGAACGTTCCAAATACTTGGAGCGGCATAGCTTAGCTTTATCTTGTCTTTCCAGCCTTTATTGGCAATCACGTGAATTTCATTTTTATTTACGTGCTGTTCTACATTATTTCCCTCGTAGTTAATTTTAGTTCCTAATGAGTATTTATTCTCATCTTGCTCCAACTCCT
>JBLIBC010000146.1:0-6695 GCA_047632015.1 Glaciecola sp. | reverse complement strand
GCACTTTGGTTGTTTTAAGTAAAAAAACTTTAATCATTGACGCTATTTCGCATTCCATGCTTCCTGGAATTTGCATTGGATTTTTACTTTCTGGGGTTAAAAACCCACTGTACTTAATGTTAGGTGGCATGGGGTCAGCGACCTTAGCAGTTTACTTGATCGATGCAATATCAAAACGATCAAAAATTAAAATCGATGCTGCAATTGCCATTACACTTTCAATCCTTTTTTCACTAGGGGTAATCATGTTGAATGTGGTGCAAAATACGGGAAACCCAAATCAAAGTGGCTTAAATGATTTTTTGTTTGGTAAAGCTGCTAGTATGATTCGTGAGGATTTATACCTATTTGGAGGACTATGCTTGATTACTTTCATTTGTTTACCGCTCTTTTTTAGACATTTTAAAATCAGCTTATTCGACCCTGTTTTTGCCCAAAGTATTGGCATAAAAAAGGTTTTGATGCAAACTGTTATTTCGTTTTTGATCATTGTCACTGCAGCTGCAGGAGTACAAACCGTGGGAATAATATTAATATCAGCGATGATCATTGCCCCTGCATCAGCATCACTTTTTTGGACAAATAACTTTAAACGGACTGTAATTTACGCTGGTGTAACTGGGGCAGTATGTAGTATTATCGGAGTGTTTATTTCGTACCTGTCCCCCAAAATGCCAACGGGACCTTGGATAGTAGTTACTTTAGCTTCTGTTTCCATATTATCTGTTTTGTTTTCACCAAAGGGACTACTTGTTAAACAACTTCAAATCAGAAGAAACAGAAAGAGCATACTAAGAGAAAACATATTAAAAACGGTGTACAAGCTCAAGGAAAAAATTGAACAATCAAATCAAGGAGTCTCCACCGAACAAATTTCAAATTACCGACCGACGGCTATCAGGAAAGTACGATTAGCTCTAAGGCACTTAGCGAGAAAAGGTTTAGTGGTAAAGGGTGGAGAGTTTTGGACCCTTACTGAGCAAGGAGTAATTGAAGCGGAAAGAATCGTGAGAATTCACAGGTTATGGGAGTTGTATTTACAAAAATACATGCACCTCCCAAGCAATTACGTGCACGATTCTGCTGAATCTATCGAACACATAGTAACTCCAGAAATTGAACGATCGCTGGAGCAAATTATGGGAAAACCTGAATTAGATCCTCATCAACAAAAAATTCCTTATCAAAAATAATGTTCGACTTTTGGATCATACTAACCGCTTGTCTAGTTGCTATAAACAGTAGTGTGCTTGGCTCTTTTTTGGTGCTAAAAAGAATGAGCATGCTTGGCGATGCCCTCTCCCACTCTGTTTTACCTGGAATCGTTATTGCATTTTTAATAACTGGTGAGCACTCCTCGATATTGACCACTTTATTCTCTGCAGCACTTGGACTTTTCGCGGTTTTTATCATGAATATTTTAAGTAAAAAAGGTGGGTTTCAAAAAGATGCCGCTATTGGAATTATGTACACTTTTTTGTTCTCAATAGGCATCATACTGATTAGTTCATTCGCTAGGAATGCAGACATTGATGTCGAGTGTGTATTGTTTGGAGACATAGGGAACATTCCTTTTACAAAAGGAATAACAATAATGGGACTTGAAGTTCCTAAACAAACTTTTTTACTGTTGTTATTTACGGTGGTAAATACAGTAATTGTTTTCTTGGGAATTAAAGGTTTTAGCATAGTCAGCTTTGATCCACTGTTAGCTGGCACCATTGGGGTTAGCATTGTTTTCTGGGATTACCTGTTGCTGGGACTCACCTCATTGAGTACTGTTTTTAGTTTTGAATCAGTTGGGGCCATTATGGTCATAAGTATGTTAGTAATACCAGCAGGTTTTGCCAACTTACTCACTAAAAGAATAAAACCCTTCATTACACTTGCTATGATTTTTTCAGTTATTTGCTCGGTCAGCGGATATTATTTAGCCTTTTTATTAAACGTAAATATTGTTGCATGTATTAGTTGTGTAATGGGTGTTATCTTGTTAGTTACGGTTTTTGGTAAAAAAAGTATAAATCAAAAGCTTAATTAGTACTTTTCAGAATGGAGTCTCTCGTTTTAGACATTACACAATACACACTGGTTGCATCCACAATAGGATTGATGTTCTACTACTTGTATTTCTTCAAAAAAACAGCTGACTACAAGGTTAAAATAAACAAGGAAGAACCTCCGGTATCTGTTGTGATCTGTGCTCAAAATGAACTAAGAAATCTCAAATTATTTATACCCAAAATCCTAGATCAAAAATACAGTGAATTTGAAGTTGTAGTAATTGTAGATCACAGCGACGACGGAAGTTATGAATTCTTGATAGATTTATCCAAATCCAACCCCATATTGAAAGTATATCAATTCAATGAGGACAAAGTAAGTGGTGGCAAAAAAGAAGCTTTACAATTTGGAATTAACAAAGCATCCTACGAACATTTACTGATGACAGATGCTGATTGCTCCCCTGCCTCGGTAAATTGGGTGAAGTACATGGTTTCAGGGTTTTCAAAGGAAAAACAACTGGTTTTGGGGATTGGCATGTATGAAGCCGGTGAAAACAAACTACTCTCAAAAGTAGTTCAATGGGACAGTTTAATGATTGCAGTCCAATACTTGTCATATAGTTTACGAAGGAAACCCTATATGAGTGTTGGACGGAACGTAGCGTACACAAAGACTCTTTTTAACCAATGCAAGGGGTTTAACTCACATTTACACATAAGTAGTGGCGACGATGATTTATTTGTGCAAGAAGCTGTATCAAAAACAGACACCTCAATAATTATAAACAAAGAATCTCAAACAATGTCAAAACCCAGTGAAACTTGGTTTTCATTTATTCAACAAAAATCTAGACACTTTACAACAGGTAGTAAATACAAGGGTAGCGTCATCTTTCTTCTTGGATTTTATCAATTATGCATAGTCCTCTTTTACACTGCTATAATTAGCTCATTATTAATTAACAGCAGTTTGACGCTATTATTAACAATGTTCTTGATAAAAAACTTTGTACAGGCCAGTGTATTTAAAAGAATATTCTTTAAAATTGGGGTGCGTGTGCAATTACTACCTTTTTTGTTTTATGACATCATATGGGTACTTTTGCTAACAATTATTAACCTAACAAGAATAACAAGTCCAAGTTCGAAATGGTAGTTCCAGGTCCTAACTTATCAGCAAAAGCTTTGTACGATTATAAGTTAGTGCGTGACGCCGTTGACAACAAGTCGCAAAAAGCTTATGCCGAATTACTTGAGAGGTATAGAGATTCCATTTTTTACATGTTATTAAAAATGGTTGGTAGCAAGGACGACGCAGACGATTTAACCATTGAAGCTTTTGGGAAAGCATTTAAAAAGCTTGATCAATACACTCCTAATTACGCGTTCAGTACGTGGTTGTTTAAAATAGCATCAAACAATTGCATTGATTTCATTCGAAAAAGAAAGAAAAACACTTTTTCCATGAACAGGGCCATTGAAAATGAGGAAGGCGGAGATTTAGAACTTGACATACCTTCTGATGAACTGGATCCCGAACAAGTTTTCATGAAAGCACAAAAAATTGAAATGATGCACAACGTTGTGAATCAACTTAAGCCTCGATACAGAGATTTAGTAGAGCTACGGTACTTTAAGGAACTGTCTTATGAAGAAATTGCCAAAGAGCTTCAAATACCTATAGGAACTGTTAAAGCACAACTTTTTAGAGCACGTGAGTTTCTATTTCAGATCATGAAAAACACAAAGAAAAACATTTAAAATAAGGTGGAAATCGTACTTAAATATTTCCCTGACTTGTCAAGTGATCAAATTGAAAAATTTAAGAAGCTACAAACGCTTTATGATTATTGGAACAATCAAATTAACGTAATATCAAGAAAAGACATTGACGAGCTTTACGAGCGTCATATACTACATTCGTTAGCTATTGCTAAATATATTAAATTCCGACCGGGCACTGAGGTTCTTGACATTGGCACAGGAGGTGGTTTTCCCGGCATTCCATTAGCTATATTATATCCGGAAACGAACTTTTACTTAGTAGATTCTATTGGTAAAAAAATTAAAGTTGTCAATGAAATCAGCGAATCTCTTGGTTTAAATAACGTTCAAGCTGAACACGCTAGAGCCGAAAAAATTAACCGAAAATTTGATTTCATTGTAAGTCGTGCTGTCACCAATTTGTCGTCATTTAAACACTGGGTTAAAGGGAAAATTAAAAAGGAGCAAATTAACCGCATAAACAATGGCGTAATTTACCTTAAAGGAGGTGACTTAACCAAGGAGATTAAAGAATCTGGGCTAAAATGCAAATTAACTCCATTAAGTGAATATTTCGAAGAGGAGTTCTTTTCCACGAAATGTATAGTTTACTGGAAAAACAAAAGCAACTGATTTTCATCAATTGCTTTAACACTTTAAGTATTCGAATATCTTTTAATTAGTAGTCTTTTTCTTCACTACTTTTTTCTTCTTTTTCTTAGTTTTAGTAGAATCAGCTTTCGCCTTACTTGCTGCTGCTGCCTCAACTTCAGCTGCAGAAGCTTCCGCAATTCCATTTTTGTACACTACTGTTTTTAACAAATCTTCTTTTCTGTTATAAAACTCCCAAGGTCCATTTTTAAGTCCATCTACATAGTCCCCAGTTTTCCTAACCGTTCCACTAGGAAAACTATAAGTCCATGTTCCTGATTTTTTACCATTAGTGTATTCACCCTCAATAGTCATCTCACCTAAAGCTGTGTACTTTTCGTATGGACCATCAAGCTTGCCATGAATATAATTTTTAACAATGGTTGGCTTTCCGGTTGCTCCATTGTATTTAATGTACGCACCATTTTTCCTACCTCTCTCGTACCCTATTTCAGAAATTAAAACTTTGCTGCGATTGTAAATTTTCCAAACACCCCACCTTTTACCAGTAAGATCTCTCAGGTTGTAGTGACCTTTATCCGCTTTCGACCTATAACGGGGTCTGATTTCAATAAATTCATCTTGAGCATTCACCTCAGAAACCATGGCAAAAACCAAAATAATAAGTAAATAAATATGTTTAATTAAGTGTTTCACGCTTGCTGTAATTATTTATTGCTTAGTATAAAATTAAGCTTTTTCGTTAATTTTCCTATTTCCCAACTGAAAACTTTAAATTCAGTTCTTTATTTTAAAAGTACAAACTTCCCATTCACTCACCATATATCTCTTTTTTAGTTGCTAACATGGTGTTCTTAATTAGTGAGGCCACAGTCATCAATCCAACACCTCCTGGCACCGGTGTAATGTAAGAACATTTAGGTGCTACATCTTTAAAGTTTACATCTCCTGCTACCCTGTAACCTCTTGCTCTTGAAGTATCTTCTACCCTTGTAATACCAACATCTATCACCACAGCTCCTTCTTTTACCATGTCAGCAGTAACGAATTCAGCTTTTCCCAATGCAACTATTAATATATCAGCAGACAAACAAAAGTTTTTTAAATCTTTGGTTCTTGAATGACACAATGTGACAGTACAATTTGCGTATTTGTTGTTTTTCGCCATCAATATACTCATTGGAGAACCCACAATATTAGATCTTCCGACCACAACACAATGTTTCCCCACAGTATCTATATCATACATTTCCAACATTTGAGTTATCCCATAGGGCGTAGCCGAAACATATGCTGGCTGACCAAGCGCCATCCTTCCTACGTTTACAGGATGAAAACCATCGACATCTTTTTTAGGATCAATTAATGTAGTCACCTTTTCCTCGTTAATGTGACTTGGCAGCGGCAATTGAACTATAAACCCATCAACATCTTCATCGTTGTTCAGCTTTTCTATTGCTTCAACCACTTGCTGTTCTGTAGCTGTTTCAGGTAATTTAACCAACGTAGAACTAAACCCCACCTCATCACAAGAACGAACTTTACTTTCTACGTATGTTTTGCTGGCACCATCTTCTCCAACTAAAATAGCAGCTAAATGTGGCTTTTTACCTCCCGAGCTCACCCACTCCTGAACCTCTATTTTTATCTGCTTCTTTAGTTTAGCTGAAGCCAGTTTTCCGTCAAGTAATTCCATCCCTTATTTTATTCTTTTATTTCATTCCAGCACCACCTAACCCAGGTATGTTTTTCATCATCTGAGCCATGTTGTTTTTGTTTGACATCATTTTCATCATTTTAGATGTTTCTTCAAACTGCTTTATCAACTTATTTACCTCCACAACTTGCAATCCTGCCCCTACGGCTATTCTCTTTTTTCTAGAGTTATTCAGTAATTTTGGCGACTCTCTTTCCGAAGGCGTCATGGATTTAATGATTGCCTCAATTGGAGCAAATGCATTTTCATCCACATCAACATCCTTCATCATTTTTCCAATCCCAGGAACCATCCCCATCAAATCCTTCATGTTACCCATCTTTTTGATTTGCTGAATTTGGTCATAAAAATCATTGAAATTAAACTGATTCTTAGCAATTTTCTTTTGCAACTTCCTAGCTTCCTCCTCATCAAACTGCTCCTGAACCTTTTCAACTAAGGAGATTACATCACCCATCCCCAAAATCCTGTCAGCCATTCTTTTTGGATAAAACACATCCAAAGCCTCCATTTTTTCACCAGTACCAATAAACTTGATCGGCTTTTTAACTATTTCACGAATTGACAAAGCCGCTCCGCCTCTTGTATCACCATCC
>JBLIBC010000145.1:0-6766 GCA_047632015.1 Glaciecola sp. | reverse complement strand
AGGAAGTGCAGGAGTTGATGGGGAAAGTTTGGAAGAATACCAAAAAGACCTTCAAAACAACCTGTACCAACTTTGGAATCGTCTGGCCTCGGGGAGTTATTTTCCCAAGCCAGTGCGAAGTGTTGAAATTCCAAAATCCAATGGAAAGAAAAGGAAGTTGGGCATCCCAACAGTAAGCGACCGAATTGCACAACAAGTAATAAAATCTTACATCGAACCACGCTTGGAATTAGAGTTTAGTGATCATTCCTATGGCTATCGTCCATTAAAAAGTGCCCATCAAGCGATAAGTCAGGTTAGGGAAAATGTACGAAAAAAAGCTTGGGTAGTGGATATGGATATTAAGCGCTTTTTCGACGAGGTAGACCATGAATTATTGCAAAAAGCAATAGATCGTCATGTGGAAGAAAACTGGGTTAAAATCTACATCAAAAGATGGCTGGAATGTTCCAGTCAACAATCAGATGGTGAGCAAGTCCAACCACAAGCAAAAGGGACACCACAAGGAGGAGTGATAAGTCCGATTCTCGCCAATTTGTATCTTCATTATGTACTGGATAAATGGATGATTATAAATCATCCCAATATACCATTTGTGCGCTATGCAGATGATGTGATTTTACACTGTGAGACGCAAGAGCAAGCTCAGTTTGTTCTCAAGTCGATACAAGAAAGAATGCAAAACTGTAAGCTACAATTGAACGAAGAGAAAACACAAGTGTTACACTGCTTGAGTTACAGAAGCAAACGGAAGAAAAACATGAAACGGAAGTTCGGATTTCTAGGATTTACATTTCAACCCAAAACAACGGCAGCTAAAAGCGGAAAATTGTTTTTGGGATATGATTGCGCGATCAGCCAACAGGCAAAATCACGGATTATAAACGAATGGAAATCTGCAGGGTTTTACAGAAACAGTACAATGGAGTTGCAGCAAATCGCAAATCAGGAAAATCCCAGAATAAGAGGGGTAATGAACTACTATGGAAAATTCAACTATTGGACATTAAGGGAATTATTTGAACACTTTAATTTTCGCTTAGCAAAGTGGGCAGTTAAAAAGTATAAGCGATTTAAAGGTAGCATGAAGAAAGCATTTTATTGGATAAGACATATCAAAAGTATGTTTCCTAATTTGTTCCATCATTGGCGGTACTTTAAATACTTATAACGATTATGTAACAGGAGCCGTATGAAGTGAGAGCTTCACGTACGGTTCTGTGAGAGGTTTAGGTTGCAATACCTTTGCCTACTCGACGGCTTTTTGACGAAGGAGAATTGCTGCTGTCCCAAAGTTTTGTGTGCGTGGGAAAAATAGAAAGATAATTTTACGAGATAAGCTCCTAGTTCTTACTAAAAAAGTCAGGGAAATAGAAATCAATTAGCGTTTGTTCCTAATTGTATGTCCCTAATTGTAACTAAACATCTAGTTTTGTTCACTATCCCAGTTTCAAGAGCTTCTATTTTTGTTGATTTCGGCTAAAACTGCTTTGGCGGCTAATTCCCCACTTAGCATTGCGGCATTGAGGGAGCCATTTAGTTGCGTGTCTCCAGCAATAAAAATTGATTTATCAAGTTGAGTTGTTTCTGGCTGTTTAGTGTATGCCAAATTGGTAAGTTGAGGAAGTGCTTTAGGGATGTAATACATTTTTAAATAAGTAAGGTCCGAAAGTCCGCACAATGTTTTTAATTCATCTTGAACTACTGATATAAGTGCTTTACTGGATAGTTTGTGTTGCTTGACAATAGTTACGGATAGTAATTCTCCTTTCCCTTTTTGGCTAGTTTGCAAGCTGTTGTGGTAAAAGATATTGTTTACTAAACTATTTTGGTCTGCCACTAATCCAATCAGCGGCTTGCTATGTAGTTTTTTTCTGCAAGTGAAGTAGATGTTTGTACAAGATTTCCAGTGGACGGGTGTTGTTTTTTTGCCATTGATCATCGCCTCAATATCTCCAGCTATTATAGTATAATCGGATTCAATTTTTTTTCCACTTTCAAGGGTGATGATGTTGCTGGTAATAGACTTTACTTTTTCATTGAACTGAAAAGTAGTATATTTTAAATTACTTGCTATCTGCTTAGGTATAGACTCAATACCTTGTTTTGGCATTAGGGCTTTTCCTTCGGCAAACATTTTAAAAACAAACTCAAACATTCTACTAGAAGTTGCTAGTTCGGTTTCCAAAAATATACCGGTAAAAAAAGGAGTGAAAAATTTGGAAATTATGTCTCCCGAAAATCCAAAGTCTTGCAAGTATTGCTTGGTAGTTTTTTCGGGAGTTTCAAAAATGTCGTTAAGATTTTTGGATTTTAATTTACTGTTAAGTTTTAAAATTTTGAACTTATCCACCAAATTGCCAATCCCAGAGAAGATAGTTGGAAATAATAAAGATAAATCGCGCAGTGGATCACCTATAATTTTTTGCTTTCCATTGGTGAAAATAACGGCCCCTGATCCAAAACTTTGCAGTTCAAGTTCAGCGTAATCTAAATGCTTTTTCGCGGTAGGATATTCTGATAGTAAAACTTGAAATCCGTGGTCAAGCTGGAAACCATCCACGATATCAGTTTTAACTCTTCCTCCAGGACGATTAGTAGCCTCAATAATTGTCGTTTTACACCCGTTTTCCTCTAGAACTTTCGCTGCTATTAAACCACTAATACCAGCACCAATTATGTTTATTTTCATTTCTAAATCCCTTTATTATACTTGTGAAAATACTTAAAAAAGTTTAATCGATTTTTTTGTTAGCCCTAATACACCTTACTATGAACGAGTTTTTTTATTATCTCGATAGTTGTCGTCAAAGCGAACAAACTCCTCTGTTTCCCTCTGTTTGAACAGAACAGGCTATCACTTCAAATAAACACCACCAATTTCTAATTTAAATTTTTCGGCTTTTTTGTTACCTATTAAAAAAGCTATTCCTGTCAAGTAGTCGCTATCAAAATTAGGTACATCCAATTGCCGACCTCTGTATTTTGCTTGCATTGTGGAAAGTGACAGCTCTGCAGTTTCCCACTCTCCAGAAGTCGAAAAATAGGTAACGTAAGAGTGATGATCCGAAGACTTCGCTTTTATTCTAAATTGATACCTTTTACCGTCTCCTTTTATTTTAAGCAATATTTTTTTCTGAGACCTCACTTTTATTTTTTGAAATTGATGGCGCAATAAGGAAAATCCTCCATTGTTTTCGAGTGAAACTTCACCTTGAAACACACCGTTACCTTGTTCATTAATTTGAAAAGTGCCAATGGATTTACCCCCCATGACATTGTCTCCAACAATTTCCCAGTTTTTTAAATGGCCTTCTTTTTCATCAGATGGATTAAAGTCGATAATAGTAGTTAGATCGTTTGTCATAGCACTTAAAAGAATTAGACTAATTAGTAAGATTAAATAGGTATTTTTCTGCATTTACTAAGTGGTTTTGTTGTTTTTCGTGCGGCATTTTATCGTACATGCGGACCAACATTCCTAACCTTGGATTGGACAAAAAGAAACCTCTTTGTTTATCCATGAACCTCCAAAAGAGCCCATCCCAAGTAGCTTGCCATTCTCCCTTCTTGTAATTACTCATTTTCATCAAGTAGTTACTCCCGCTAATGTAGGGTTTACTTGCCATCAGTCCGCCGTCTGCAAATTGGCTCATCCCATAAACGTTAGGAACCATTACCCAATCGTAGGAATCAATGAACAACTCCATGAACCACCTGTATACTTCGTCAGGATCAAATTCACACAATAACATGAAATTTCCCAAAACCATCAAGCGCTCAATGTGATGACAATAGCCAGTTTTTAGCACTTTTTTAATGGTTAGGTCTACGGGAGTTATTCCCGTTGTTCCATCGTAAAAAGAAGAAGGAATCTTTTTGGTAAATTTCCAATAATTAGCGGTTCGCTCCTCAGTACCTCGAGACTCGTATATGCCCCTTATGAACTCCCGCCAGCCAATTATTTGGCGGACAAAACCTTCTACCGAATTAATTGGAACATCGTTTTTTGAGGCATATATCAAGCAGCTCTTTATGATTTCCTGCGGTGAAATTAACCCTACATTCAACATTGGGGTAAGCACACTGTGATTCAAAATCGAGTTTTCAGCCACAATAGCGTCTTCGTAGGGGCCAAATTCTAGGAACCTTTGTTCAAAAAACTGTTCTAACCAATCCTTTGTGTTTTCAAAATTTGTGGGATACAATGGATAACTAGTCAATGTTCCTAAATGATGAGAAAAATTCGTTGCGACATACAATTTAGCTTCCTGAAAGTATTGGTCTTCCTTTGGGAAATGGACGACAGGAGGTAGCTTTTTTGAAGGATACTTCTTCCTGTTTTCAGTATCAAAAGTCCACTTTCCTCCCTGAGGTTTGCCCTGTTCATCAAGTAGTATTTTTCTTTGTTTTCTCTGACCCGTATAAAAGGTGGTCTGATGGTATTTTTTTTTATGGATCGAAAAAAAAACACTCAATTCCTCCTTGGTATTCAAAAATAAAGGGGAGTCATGAACAAGGGTATTAATACCTAATTTCAAGCATCCTTCCTGTATTCTTTTTTGTAGCCAATTATCTGTTGGGTCAACGTAATGAATGTGCTCAACCCCCTCTTTTTTTAATAATGGTAATAATTTCCTGATATCAGAAACCTCATTGATGGAATCAATGTAATTTACCTTTAACTTTTTAGTATTGCTTAAATAAGCTGCATGAGCTTTCATTGTTGCTCTGTGAAAAGCAATTTTTTGTTGGTGAAATTTATACTGTTTAAAAAACAAGTATTCTTCTACAAGGTAAATTGTTGAATCGGTTTCAAAAAGAGGTGATTCTTGAAACAATTGATGGGGAAATATAAGGCTGATCGTACTCATTTGTTTTTTCGGCAACGTTCGCTGCAATATTTAACCTCTTCCCAGTTTTTTTTCCATTTCTTGCGCCAAGTAAAAGGTCGTTCACAAGTGACACATATTTTTTGTGGAAGGTGTTGTTTTTTCATAGAGTCTTCTACAAGAGTATCCAACTGCAAAAGTTGACTTTGTTATGATAAATCATTGTGTGTTCTATTTACATGTGTATTTAAAAGGCGCTGTTTTTCTTTTTGAACCGCAGGATGCTTTTTGTGTCCCCATATCTTATCACGAGCAATTGTTGAACTTTCATGTAAATCTACCACGGGTTTAGGATAATCCACCCCAATTGTGACGTCATATAAAGCCATTTCCATGGTTGTCATTTTCCATGGCTCATGAATGTGCTCAGCAGGAACATCCTCCAATTCTGGAATCCATTTTTTTATAAATACACCTCCCGGATCATGCTCTTGAGAGTTTTTTACTGGGTTGTAAAGCCTTACTGTATTTATACCTGTCGTGCCTGCTTGCATTTGAAATTGCGGGAAATGAATTCCAGGCTCATAATCCAAAAACTGCCGAGCTAAATGGTACGTTCCATCTCGCCAATCTTGGTCCAGGTTGAATGCCAAAAAAGAAACAACCATGGCTCGCATTCTAAAATTGATCCATCCGGTTGCTTCCACCGCTCGCATGCAAGCGTCAACCAAAGGGTATCCGGTAGACCCTGTTTTCCAAGCTTTAAGTAATTGGTTATTTTTCTGATGAGCTAGCAATTCATATCCTTGGTTAATACAAGAGGTTTCGTACCTGCATTCTGCCTCGAACTTTTGAATGAAATGACAGTGCCAATGCAGTCGTGTTAACATCGCAGAGAAAGCTTTGCTGTTTCTTGTTCCGTTCGGATGTGTTCCTACAAACTGAAATGCTTGTTTAATACTCATGTTTCCCCAGGCTAAATAGGGGGATAGCCTGCTGCATGATTTTCTGCTTTCATTTGGTTTTGAAATGTGATTTTGATAATTAAAACCACGTCCGTTGGTAAACGAGGTGATGTAGCGCCAAGCATTTCCCTCGCCAGCAGGCTGAAATTGTTTAGGGTAGTTTGTTAACTGTATTTTAAACTTTTGAGGCAATTTAAAAGGATGTTCAAACAGTGGGTCAAACAGCTGATTCTCTAGGGTTGAATATTGGTTAAAAATTACCTTACGGTGCATTGCTCTCGCCCAGTGATCGTTCCAGTTGTCTCTGTTCTTTATTCCTCGTATGATTCCATCTCTTTGAGATTCCATCCATGAAATAGATTCTTGTTTGCAAAAAGAAGCGACTTTTTTATCTCGGTTCCAAGTCAGCTGCGTTCCACTTTCTTGATGGCTGAATATTTTATTTAAATCAAACTGCCTAGCTAGGTATTCAAAAACATCAAGTGCTTCTCCATAAAACACTTGTACCTTTCTGTTAAAAGGTGCAAGTGTTTTATTAAGTGATAAAATGGAATGATAAATAAACTGTAAATGTCTTGGGCTTGTATCAGGATGAGCTATCAAACTGGGTTCAAAAAGATACATGATTAGGTAAGGTGTTTTATCCTGCTCAGCTTGTAAAAGTGGCTCATGATCTTGGGAACGAAGGTCTCTTTTTAACCAGACAATATTTTGATTTTGATTCCTCAATACACTAATTCTTTTTTGCATTTTTTCCAAAAAGAGAAAAAGGAACCATAATACCCTTTTACGCTAAACATCCAATCGCGCGGCTCTTCAATTCCTTTATAATTAACATTAGTTGGGTGTTCTTTGTAGTGATTATTTTTTATATCGTAAGCTGATATCAATTCATCGAACTCTCCCACAAATATTTGAATCTCGTGTATGTTTTCTTTTGCCAGTTGAAGCGTAAACTCTATGGTTTTA
>JBLIBC010000144.1:0-6904 GCA_047632015.1 Glaciecola sp. | reverse complement strand
TTTTACTGTTACTGTAAACGTATTGCTTCCTTCAGTATATGTACCAGACTGAGGTAAGTTGAATATTTTTTGAAAACCTGAACCGTTCACATTCACGGATGCACTCGCTCCAGAGGCTAAAGTTCCTGGCCATGTCACATTTAACATAAAGGTCCAATTACCCCCAACTTGAGCTGCGTTAGCAAAGGGCCAAGACAGCGCCGTTAGGTTTTTCCAATTCATGCTAAAACTATTGTTTGCCAAATCTAATACTTGACCTGTGTTGTTTTTCACGGATAAGACACCTCCCCAAGAGTGATACCCATTTGAGGCAAAAGTTTTATTAATTGGACAAAATTCGAATTCGATTTGAGAATAAGAGGAAGTAGAAAGACAGAGCATACCTATTACAAGAAAGCAGTATTTTAAATCAGTCATAAGATTGTCTTTTTTAAGTTAAGTATATAAGTAACATTCATTTCATTAATAAGTTACATTAAGTAACTCATTATTAGTGAAATAAAAAATGACCTCTTTGTTAAAAGAGGTCATTCATTATTAATTTAAGTTTAAAATTAAAGCAATTTTTTCTCTACTAAATATTCAGCAATTTGTACCGCATTTAATGCTGCACCTTTTCGGATTTGATCACTCACACACCAAAATGTAATTCCATTTGGATTAGCTAAATCTTTCCGGACCCTTCCAACGTACACATCATTTTTACCCGCTAAATCAAGGGGCATAGGGTATGCTAATTTTTCCACGTCGTCCACCACAGTGATTCCTTCTGTTGCTTCGCATGCTGCTATGAACTCTTCTGGAGATACTGGGCTTTCCGTTTCACACCAAACAGCTTCCGAATGAGCACGCATAACGGGTACTCTTACACAAGTTGCACTAACTTCAATATCCGAATCCATGATCTTTTTCGTTTCATGGTACATCTTCATTTCCTCTTTTGTATAACCATTTTCCGTAAACACATCAACATGTGGAATTACATTAAAAAGCAATTGGTGCGCAAACGCTTCCACTGTCAAACTTTTATTGTCTACAAAATCTTTCACTTGTTGCTCCAATTCCGCCATCCCACTTGCTCCAGCTCCTGAAGCTGACTGGTAACTTGAAACATGCACTCTTTTAACATGTGAAATTCCTTCCAAAGCTTTTAAAGGAACCACCATTTGAATAGTAGTACAATTTGGATTAGCTATGATATTTCGAGGTCTTTCTTCGGCAGCTTTGGCATTTACTTCAGGTACAACTAACGGTACGTCTTTGTCCATTCTAAAAGCACTGGAGTTGTCAATCATCACCGCTCCATGTTTAGTAATTGTATCAGCATATTCTTTTGAAATTCTTCCTCCAGCAGACACCAAGGCTATGTCGATATCCTTGAAGTCGTCATTGTGCTGCAGCTCTTTCACCACAAGTGTTTTACCTTTAAATCCGTACGTTTTCCCAGCACTTCTTGCTGATCCAAACAACACCAGTTCATCCATTCCAAGTGATCTTTCAGAAAGGATATTTAAAAACTCTTGTCCAACCGCACCGCTGGCTCCAACTACCGCTACTTTCATAATGTGATTTTTTTTGAGAAACAAAAGTAAATATTAATTTACACTATAAGCTTAAACGTGTTGGCTTTTTGTTTCCTAGTCACGACTAACTGATTAATAGGAAAAGATTAATTCTCGTTTCATTTTCAGTATTTTATCTTTTTTTGAAAGAAACATCTTTTGAATATTTCATATTGTTTTAGTATCTTTGCACCTAATAAATCGTCAAAACACCTTGATGTCGACGTCGTTTTAAAGTCTGAATTAATAACACAAAGCTAGACATGAGCAAAAAAAGAGTTCTTTTTATCACACAAGAAATGCTCCCTTATTTGGAGGAAACGGAAATTGCAAAAACAGCGAGAAACCTACCTCAAGGGATTCAACAAAAAGGAAAAGAAATTAGGACTTTCATGCCTAAATTTGGATGCATTAATGAGCGTCGTAATCAATTGCATGAGGTGATAAGACTGTCAGGAATGAACTTAATAATTAACGACAACGATCACCCATTAATCATAAAGGTGGCTTCGATCCAAGCCGCTCGTATACAAGTTTACTTTATTGACAACGATGACTACTTCGGCCGAAAGGCAGGATTAACGGACAAAGAAGGAGTTGAATTTGCTGACAACGATGAAAGAGCAATTTTTTATTGTAGAGGTGTTTTGGAAACAGTAAAAAAATTAGGATGGGCTCCTGACATCGTTCATTGTCATGGTTGGATGACCTCATTAGTACCTATGTACATAAAAAGAGCATTTGCCGAAGAGCCAATTTTTGAAAATACGAAAGTAATTACTTCGCTATATAAAACTGGTTTGGAAGGAACGCTGAGCGAGGATTACGCATATAAAGCGGTTCTTGATGGAGTTGACATTGAAGATGTTGAAGCCGTAAAAGAAGCAAATCATGCTAACCTTCAAAAGTACGCGGCCGACTGGTCAGACGCAATCATTCTTGGAAGCAAGAACTTAGATCAAGATTTATTGGATCACGTTGATAAAATGGGAAAACCAACGCTTACAGAATTTGACGAAACCAATTACATCGAAGAATTTGATAAGTTTTATGATACTATTTTAGAAGAAGAGAACGTTACTGCAGAATAAGTGTCTTTTAAAATGAGGGAAATCTTTTTTATTGTAAGTTTTTTTGCGGTTCTATCAACTCAGTTTTCTTGTAAAAAAGAAAATGATGAGATTGGCTTGAATCCTGGTGGTGGTATTTTAGAGAGCGCTTCGATTGACACCTTTCAATTAAACACTTATTCTAAATACAGTCAAAACACTTCGTCAAATTCAGGAACATCTGTATTCATTGGAGGATATAATACTGATGAACTCGGGACTATTAAAGCTAGCACTTATACATCTGTTGCTCCTACCGACTTGACTTTTAGGATTCCTGAAGGTGGCGTCACTGTGACATCGGTGAGTTTGAGTATAAGGGTTACGGAAGCTTATGGAAATCCATTTCCTCAGGAATTTAAAGTAAGCAAAACAACATCCAGTGTAAGCAAAGACGTGAATTATTTGACTTCAGACTCTTTGAGTTCTGAAAATTCGTCAATCGGTACGTTTACAATTGACAATAGCGATACAGGTGCGGTTTTAATTGCATTAGACAAAACATTTGGTGAAGAAATATTTGCTGTTGGAGACGTCATTTTCACAACCTCTGAATTGTTTATTGATGTGTTTAAAGGGCTGTCTATCATACCAACAAGCACATATTCAACCAACACTGGAAGCGTGTATGCAATTGACGCAAGTGACATTATACTTACCGTTAACTATACTCAAAACACAGCTTCCACAGCGGGATCAGTCTCTTTTACACCAACTTCAAATTCGAGGAGTTTTTACAATTCAACTTTTGATCAAGAAGTAAGTGAGGTAAAAGACCAGTTCAGTAACAACGCAATTGGCAACACCAATTTTTACGTCCAAGGTTTAGGGGGCGTGAAGTCTAGTGTGGAAATAGCTTCGCTACTTTCTTGGTTTAAAAGCGGTAATTTTTTAATTAACAAAGCCATTGTTACTATTCCAGCAAACATCAACGGAAGCTTTACTACTCCAACGAGTTTAACTATTCACAAAGAAAGTGATAGTAGTTCAGATGGAGTTCAAGCTATATACGACGAAGACAAAAAGCAATATGTATTCGACATTGAATCGTTGATTTCTGAAAGATTACTTGCTGGAGAAGAAGCAATCTTTGAACTTTCAATTTTGAACACTTTTGCTCATCCAGAGCAAGTCAAATTAAATGGGAGTGGCAACGCAAGCGTTGCTGCATCCATAGTTATCCACTACACCAACTACTAATTTTTATTTTCTTGAGTTTTTTTTGACACCGTAAACTGATTACGGTCTAGGTATGTATTATTGTATTGTAACTAAAAACAATACGACATGAACACATCAATCCATTGCACAATCGCCAACCAAAAAGTAGTAATTAACAACAATTCCGTAAAAGTAGCTTCGCCTTCTTTACAAATTGAATTGGTAAAACGCTTAATCGAATGTAAATCAAAGGTGAGTTACAGAGAATCCGCTTTACCGTTATTTTTCAACAAGTACTTAAGACACTATCCAATTTCAGAAATTGAATTCATTGAAAACAAGGTGAATAATCATTTTATTCAAAGTGAAAACTGGGGAACCGAAGGTAGTGTTGCAGCGTAATTAAGTAGAATTGTATTTTACAAAATCACAACAAGGTCATTTTCGACGCTTGGTTTTTTTACCAGAAGAAAACTTAGGTTTTTGCTCTTTATCTTTATCAGATTTTCTTCTGTTTTGTAGCCATGTTGGAGTTTTTTCATCTGCCCTTGACTCCTGTGTTCCTAGTAATTGCTCTTGTAGATCGCCTCGCTTCATTGATCGCAACTCCTTACTGATCCTGCTTTTATTTTCGCTTTTGTACCAGAAGAAAAACATGTGCTGATCTTCCTTCTCATCTTTTTTAATGGCAGTATAAACAGGTTTTAAAGTGTAAGGATGTACACCAGCATAATATATAACAGTTGCAACTGTCATTGGTGTTGGAGTAAAGTTTTGAACTTGCTCCAACTGAAACCCAAGAGCTTTAGTTTCAGCAGCCAACTCAGCCATGTCTTCTTTTTCACAACCAGGATGACTAGATATAAAATATGGAATTAACGGTTGATTTAAGCCATGCTTTTCATTAACACGATCGTATTTCTCCTTGAAATTTTTAAAATGTTTGAACGAAGGCTTTCTCATTAATTTGAGTGTCCTATCTGAAGTGTGCTCGGGCGCTACTTTTAACCTGCCTGAAATATGCCTTGTTACAACTTGTTCCAAGTACTCATCTAATGATTCATCCCCGTTTTTATTGTAAGTATCAGAAAGCAAGTCATACCTGATCCCCGAACCTACAAACGCCTTTTTAACTTCTGGAATACTATCTACTTTTTTAAGTAAATCGGTCATGGGTTTGTGACTGGTGTCCAAATTTGAACATATCACAGGGTGAATACAGGAAGGGCTAACGCATTTATCACAAATATCCATGTCAATGCCTTTAAGCTTATACATGTTAGCTGAAGGCCCTCCCATGTCACTAATATACCCCTTAAAGTCAGGCATTTCAGTTACCTGTTTCACTTCGGCCAATATTGACTTTTCAGATCTGCTTGCAATAAATTTTCCTTGGTGTGCCGAAATAGTACAAAAGCTACAACCTCCAAAACAACCTCGATGCATGTTAACCGAATGCCTTATCATTTCATAAGCGGGAATGGTTCCTCGTTTTTTATATTTAGGGTGAGGCATTCTAGTATAGGGCAAATCAAATGAAGCATCCATTTCCGGTTCTAGCATTGTTGGAAACGGAGGATTGATAATCAAAGTTTCTTTCCCGGTTTGCTGAATTATTCGCCGAGCAAACGTCTTGTTAGACTCCTGTTCAATTACTTTAAAATTAGCTGCGTAGGAAATCTTATTTGACATGCACTCCTCATGAGAATTTATCTCCACATCTTCCCATTGCTTGTTTTTAGGAACCACTTCACTTGATAAAATAGCAGTTTGCTTGATGGTGTTTAACCTTTCAAATGGAACTCCTTTTTTTAACAATCGAATTACTTCCCTTAATGCTTGTTCTCCCATTCCATACATCAACATGTCAGCACCACTTGTACTTAAAATTCCAGGCATGAGTTTATCAGACCAGAAATCGTAATGTGTCACTCTGCGTAAAGATGCTTCAATCCCTCCTATTATCACTGGAACATCAGGGTATAAATCTTTTAATATTTTAGTATAAACTGTTGTGGCTCTATCTGGACGATAACCAGCCTCACCTCCAGGTGTGTAGGCATCAGTGGTTCTCTTTCGCTTACTTGCAGTGTAGTGGTTAACCATTGGATCCATGCAACCTCCAGTAACTCCAAAAAACAACTTAGGTTCTCCTAGTTTTTTAAAATCTTGTAAATCGTCTCGCCAATTGGGCTGGGGAACAATTGCTATTCGAAGTCCTTCTTTTTCAATTAACCGACCGATTACAGCAGATCCAAAAGAAGGATGATCAACGTAGGCGTCTCCTGAAAATAGGATCACATCTAATTCATCCCAGCCTCGTATTTTCACTTCTTTTAAAGTGGTTGGTAGCCAGTCTGTAAGTTGATATTGATTGACAGTTGTCATAAACCAAAGATAACAAACGTTTGATGTAAAATCTACTTCCAATCAAAAGAAAAGGGGAAGCCAAATGGCTTCCCCTTTCTTAATTCTTATAAATTATAAATTACACGAACTTCAAATCTTTACCTAAATATTTAGCTGAAGCACCTAGTTGCTCTTCAATTCTTAACAACTGGTTGTATTTAGCAATACGATCAGTTCTTGAAGCAGAACCTGTTTTAATTTGACCACAGTTTAAAGCTACTGATAAATCAGCAATAGTTACATCTTCAGTTTCTCCTGATCTGTGTGACATAACCGAAGTATATGATGCTCTGTGAGCCATATCAACTGCGTTAATCGTTTCAGTTAATGAACCAATTTGATTCACTTTAACCAAAATTGAATTCGCAATACCTTGATCGATACCTTGTTTTAATCTGTCAACGTTTGTTACAAACAAATCATCACCAACTAATTGAATTTTCTTTCCAAGAACATCTGTCAACTCTTTCCAACCTTTCCAGTCGTCTTCATCCAATCCATCTTCAATTGACATAATAGGATATTTTGCAGCTAAATCAGCCCATAAACTAACCATATCAGATGAAGATAATTTATCTCCTGATGATTTATGTAAATGATAAACTCCTTCGTCTTTTAAGTAGAATTCCGCGGCAGCAGCATCCATTGTAATCCAAACATCTT
>JBLIBC010000143.1:0-6930 GCA_047632015.1 Glaciecola sp. | reverse complement strand
GTTTAAGTCTGAAAGTACAGAAGTCTTTATAGTTTCTAATGAGAACCTTGTCAAAGACCTTTTTGTATACGACCAATCAGGGAAATTAGTAAAGAGAATTACCCCTTCAGGTTTACAAAAATCCGTTGAAGTTCAACTTGAAAAAAGTGGAGTTTATTTTGTTCATGTTCAGTCTGGAAATTCAACCCAAGTTTTAAAAGCTGTAGTGGTAAATTAATTCCACCCAGTGGAAGATATCAGAGCTTACTTAAGAGAGTCTATGCAAGCAATGAAAGCTATCTCAGTAGGGTAGAGTTTAACTCAAACAGAAAGTAATACAATAGGAGCCCTGCCGTTTGGTGGGGCTTTTTTGTTACTTTTAGTTTAATTAAAAAATGAGGTGCTTTGAATCTCATAGTCAAAGAAAAAGGTATGAAAATTAGAATATTATTTTTTGTTGGTAATGTATTAATCTCGATTGCAGCTAATGCTCAATTAAATGTGTCCGGTGATGGTTATTGCCTAAATTACTCGGATACTAGTTCTAACTGTTTGACTAGTAGTGTTTTTAATAGTGCAGGATTAATAAGTCACGGCGGAAATTTTTCCAATTTAATTAGACTCAATCAAAGCACAACCAGTGGCGATGGTGCTGGAGGTTTCAACGGGTTAGAACTAATTACTGAAAACTCTATTGAAGAAGGGGTAACCCCTATATGGTTTGGTCTTCCATATAAAAAGAAAGTATCACCCGTTAATCAAAATGTAATATGTGATAACGTGTCCAATTATGATTTAGGTGTTGACATGAGTGAAGTAAGTACGGTAAGCATCGAATTGATGACAATTAGTGATAGTACTGAGATAGAATTTTATTTAGGAGGAGAAGGTCAGTGGTTTCCAACATCTTCTACGTTTAATGATAACTCTGGGGGAAAGGTAGTTGCCTCAATGATCCTTCCTAAACCTTTTGTAAGGTACGTTTTCACCTTTGATTTCGATAGTTTAAATACTTCTTTTTGGCAGCAGTGGTCAGGGAAAAATAAAATACAATCGATTGGGTTTATCAGTAAAACTCCAGGTGCCTGGTTCGATATTTCTAAGGTATTGCTCGGGAATTCTGAAGTTACCTGCCCTAAATACGTTGTAACAGACTCAATTACGACGATAGATTCTTTATGTGGGGAAGAGAGTATAAACATACAAGATCAAAACCTGTTAAATGCTCTATTGGCTTACACTCCATCAATTGACGCAAACGGGGATAGTATAATTACGTACAATGAAGCTTTAGCTATTGATAGCATCAATTTATCATTTCAAAACATACTATTATTTACAGGTTTGGAAGCCTTCAAAAACTTGAAATCAATTAACATTTCCAACAATTTGTTAAGCAGTTTGGATGCTTCACAGTTAATCTATTTGACACAACTGATAGCTTCAAATAATCAATTGACATCATTGATAACTTTTACAAAATCTGATTCTGTAATAAGAAGGACAGGAACTGAAAACACAGTTTTACTTGATTTAGACGTTTCAAACAATGAGTTTTCAAACCTTGATCTTTCAATTTACAGCTCATTAAATAGTTTTGATGGATCAGGCAACAGTCAGTTGCAGGAAATTTGTGTGACACAAGGCCAGGTGGATAATAAGGTAAATACTTGGCAAAAGGACGAAACTACCAATTGGTCGACAAGCAACTGTGCTAGGGTAACGTCTGCAGTTGAATTTAAAAACTTGAATACGGATATTTTTCCTAACCCAAGTTCAGGGATTTTCACTGTGAGTTCAGAGTCAATCATAGATAATCTTACAATTTATGATCAATCGGGAAGGTTAGTTAAAACGATCAGCCCTTCAACTGGTCAAAAATCAATTGAAGTTCAACTTGAAAAAAGTGGGGTTTATTTTGTGCATGTTCATTTGGAAGGTGAAACTCAAGTGTTAAAAGCAGTGGTAGTTAAATAGGAGCTTACTTGAGAGAGTCAATGCAAGCTATCTCAGTAGGATAGTCGTTCGTTAAACAACAATACAATAAAGAAATCCCTACAGTGATGTAGGGCTTTCTTATGGTAAATGGTATGTCGATGAGTCGAGTTATATTAGTAATTTATATCTTTGGGCAAAAAATTATATCATGTTTAAAACATCCCCTTCTCAAGCTTTATTTGCTTTTTTGTTTACCCTATTGACAATCAGTGTAAATGGTCAAACAATATTTGCAGGATCTTCACGAGCATTTTTAATAAAAGAGGATTTAACAGTTTGGGCATGGGGTTCAAATAGTTACGGGTCTTATGGTTCTGGTCTTTCTACTAACTATGATCTTCCAACACAAATCACCACTTTTAATGGCATAACTGATATAGGAGTGGGTACTGCACATACAGTGTTTTTGAAATCGGATGGAACAGTTTTGGCTGCCGGTAACAACTTGAACGGCCAACTTGGTGACGGTACGAATACAAGCTCAAGTGCTCCTGTTTCGGTATTAATTGATCATGTTACTGCTGTATCCTCAAGTTATAATCACACTTTGTTTTTAAAAGATGATGGAACTGTTTGGTCTGTTGGTCAAAACTTATATGGACAGCTAGGTGATAGTTCATTGTTGAATAGGAATACGCCTGTGAAAGTGAAAAACGTAGATAGTATTGTTGCGGTATCTGCTGGGTCAAGGCATTCATTGTTTTTAAAGTCAGATGGAACTGTTTGGGCAACAGGGTCAAATTCAAATTCTGGTGCCGGTACAGGTAGTATTGGAGGGAAAATTGTCCCTGTTAAGATTCCATCTTTGAACAATGTTAAAGCCGTAGCTACGGGTGTATGGTATTCTTTGTTTTTAAAGCATGACGGAACAGTATGGGGCACAGGACAAAACTCATCTGGAAGATTGGGTGATGGAACTACGAGCACAAGATGGGACCCAATTGAAATTCCAAACATTGATAATGTGGTAGCAATATCTGCGCATTCTAGCCATTCTTTATTCTTAAAGTCTGATGGGACTGCTTGGTCTTGTGGTTATAATAGTGATGGTCAGTTAGGAAATGGGAGCACCGCAAATGGCTTAACTGTTCAGCAAGTTTTAAACTTACCAGTTATCGCACAAATTTCAGCAGGGAATACTTTTTCCTTGTTCCAAAAAGATGGGTGTTACTTTTATGGAGCAGGAAGTAATTCTTTTGGTATGATGGCTAATGGCACCTCGACAGAAGAATATACTACTCCAGTCGCAGCGCTTACCACATGTAGTAACACAGGAACAAATACTGATACAACAGCTACAATTGTGTATATCCCTGATAGCTTGTTGAAAAAGACCTTGATTGAAGAGCGTCTTATCAACCTTAACTGGGACAGTGAAATAAGCGTGCAAGAAGCTGCTTCTTATTCGTCAGGTATTGTTGTAACAGACACTAATATCACTGACTTAACGGGCCTTGAAGCTTTTAAAAACATTAACTCGCTTGAAGTTTATGCGTCGGTGGATAGCGTTAATTTAAACGACTTCAAAAGATTGAAACGCTTGGTTCTAGGGGGAAGATCACTAAAAGGTGTGGATTTAAGTCCAGTGGATTCTATTGGTGTGCTTTCATTGCTAGGAACAGGTCCTGATTTCAAAGGAATAGATTTGAGCTCGATGCATCAGTTGTTTTCTTTAGAATTAAAAGACACTAGAATTGAACACTTGGATATATCAGTCCTACCAGGGCTGAAGAATGTTTTTATATGGGATTGCTCTAGGTTGGAGATGTTGGATTTTAGTAAGAATGATTCTTTGTTCATTGTTTCAGTGATGAGAAACATAAAAGTACTTTCTTTGGATTTTAGATCAAATTACAATGAAGTTGGACCACCTACTTTTCTTGAAATGCCACTGTTAACTTGTATTTCCGTTAAAGATACTGCCTATGCTAACACCCATTGGACTTTGAAGGATTCCACAATAACGTACATGGAAGACTGTTCTGTGAATTGCCCAAGTTTTGTAGTTTCTGCTTCGGGTACTACAATTAACCCTTTATGTGGTGACTCGGCGATCCACATTAAAGATCAGAACTTATTGAATGCTATATTAGCTTACACCCCTCCTATAGATACTAATGGGGATAGTATCATCACATATAACGAAGCGTTAGCAGTTGATAGCCTTAATTTATCTTTTCAAAACATTCTTTTATTTACAGGCTTGGAGGCTTTTAAAAATTTGAAATCAATTAACATTTCAAACAATCTGTTGGCTTCTTTAGATGTTTCACAATTAATTTATTTACAGAAATTAATTGCTTCCAACAATCAGATAGCCTCTTTGATCACTTTTACTAATTCTAATGCGGGGGGAAGAAGGAGTGGAACGGAGAATGATGTTTTGCAAGAGTTGGACTTGTCAAATAACAACTTTGAAAACTTAGATGTTTCTATTTTTAGTTCCTTAGATAGTTTTGATGGCTCTGGTAACAGCAATTTGCAAGAAATATGTGTCACCCAAGAGCAGGTTAATAACAAAGTGGGCGACTGGTCAAAAGACGCATCAACTTCTTGGTCAACAAATAACTGTGCTCGAGTAACTTCAACGTTGAAATCTGAGGGTCTAACTTTAACGCTTTATCCTAATCCAAACACAGGAACATTCACAATAATGTTAGATGTGGCTGTCATCAAGGTTAATATTTACCATCATTCAGGAAGGTTAGTTAAAACAATTACTCCATCAAAAAATCAAAAATCAATTGAAATTCAGCTTGAAAAAAGCGGAGTGTATTTTGTGCATGTTCAATCAAATAGTCAAAAGGAAATTTTAAAAGTTGTGGTTGTAAAATAGTAGCTTAGTTAAGAGAGTCTATGCAGGCAATGAAAGCTATCAATGTAGGAGAAGGAGAATTGGCTTCGGCTTAGTTAAAATGATAAATTAGAAGATGAAAGCCCTGCAGTAATGTGGGGCTTTTTATTTAGATAGATAGGAGTTCAATTCTTTCCTTTTGAGTGGAAATTTATTTGTAAATTGTGCCGCGACTAATAACCTGCCTAATGAAAAGACTAATCTCTGCCTTTCTATTTTTATTAACGACTTCAATAAGCTTTGCTGGAAATTATGATTTGATTCCAAAAAATGGTTCTTCTATATGGGGATCAACTTCATGGTATTCTGGTAAAAAAAATGTGGTTTCTTTGAGGGTCGATTCTGCTGTAATTATGGGAGCAGACACCACTAATTATTTGTTGAAAAACGTGCAACCAAGTACTTTGGAAAATTCATCTGAAAACTGCTTTGATGTTTTTGGAGCATCACTTATAGGACATTCTTATTTGGTAGGAGGTAATAAAATTCAGTTACAGAACTATGAAGGTGACACTACCGAAATTGACTTTTCGTTAAATGACGGCGATTCAATAATTTGTTATTCAAAGGGAGATACCTTGGTGGTTTTGACTTTAGACAGCACTTTCCTAGGGACTGTACTTGGAAAAGCAGACTCCATTAAAACTTATTCATTTAGATTACAAATAGGAGGTGTAACTTCTAGTAGTTATTTGGATACAATGCAATTAAAAATATCAAAAACAAACGGAGCTACTGCGCTTTTTAACATGTACTATTTCCCTTTTTCACCAAGTTATTTTGATGATCATGGGCCTGAGGGGAGTTATGGAATTTTCAAAGCAACAATTAAACAGCAGTTTGTTTTGGAGGGAGTGACAACCAGCAGTTCTAAATTGGGAATTCAAAATTTAGATTATCAAGCCTTTTACAGTGGCTTTGAAGTAGGAGATGAATTCCATAGATCAAGTAGTGAGAATTGTACTTGTCCTAACTATAGTGGTAGTAAGACAATTGACAAGATAATAACTAAAAATAACGTCAATGGAACTTATTCGTACACAATTGATCGAACTAAAAACAGCTGGCAGGGACCAAATGATCCTTCAAATTACACTTACAGTCGAGATACGGTAATATTTAGCCCGTCTGACAGTGTAAAATTGAATCGTCTACCATATGAGACAAACAGTGCAGTGGCAGAATACTCAATGGAATTTAGCAGTCAAACAGATTCAACGGAGAAGAAGTTTCAGGGGTATCTTTTACTTCAAGACTGGGATAACCCTGGGACGTTTTGTGAAGCTACAGGAAGTGGGCCAGGTAGTTCCACCTACAATGTTTGTCACTTAATACCGGATTCAGGATACGAAGGCGTTGGGTCTTGGGGATCGAGTAACGTGGTTTCATATTACAAAACAAAAAAGTGCGGTGAGTGGGGAACTAGACTTGTAGTGAGCACACAAGATATTGATAGAAATCCAAGATTAGTGCTGATGCCAAATCCGAATTTTGGCACTTTTGTAATTTCATCAGAAACATTAATTTCTTCACTGAAAATTTACAGTCAATCAGGAACGATAGTTAAAACAATCACCCTTTCAAATACTCAAAATTCAATCGAAGTTCAACTTGAAAAAAGTGGAGTTTATTTTGTTCATGTTCAGTCTGGAAATTCAACCCAAGTTTTAAAAGCAGTTGTATTAAAGTAAACATGTTGTATGCTTTCTGTTATTATTGAAACTTTTTCGGCTCGGGATACTTACAAAACTTACATTATGTATATCCAATAAGTTCAATTTTGAAAAAACAATTTGCACAGCCTTTAAAGAGATTATGTATATAGTAGCCGATCTATTGTGAAAGCAAACCCTAATAAGGCTGGAAGCCTTTACCATTTGACTTTCAGACACCACTGCGTTTAAGTCTGAAAGTGCTGATTTCAAACAGTGGAAGACATAGGAGCTTACATAAGAGAGTCTATGCAAGCAATTAAAAGTATTGCAGTAGGGCAAAACAACGTCGAAATCAAGTGAGACCAAGAGTTAAAACCCATCGAGTGCTTGTCTGTTTGATGTTTGGATACTTTTTTATTGAAAGAGAATCGGTTTAGGTTTTGG
>JBLIBC010000142.1:0-6992 GCA_047632015.1 Glaciecola sp. | reverse complement strand
TGGAGTAGTGTGCTACCCTAGTTTTGGGGGTAGTGGTGTAATTGCTACCGAGCTAGGGAGTTACTTGGCTTCCTTGGGGCACGAGATGCATTTTATTACTAGTTCGCAACCGGTCAAACTAAATGTATTTTCAAAAAATATATTTTTTCATGAAGTGTCATTCAATAATTATCCTTTGTTCAATTATGATCCTTATGAAATAGCGTTAACGAGCAAAATTGTAGAGATAGCGAAAAAAGAAAAGCTTGATTTAATTCATGTACACTATGCTTTACCTCACGCTTCAGCAGCTTATTTTGCTAAAAAAATACTCGATGCTGACGGGATTAAACTTCCTTTTGTCACTACATTACATGGTACGGATATCACATTGGTAGGCAAAGACCCATCGTTTGAACCGGTGATTACTTTTTCAATTAACGGATCTGACGCGGTAACGTCAGTTTCAGAAAGCTTAAAAAAGGACACATTAAAACATTTTGGAGTTACAAAAGAAGTGAAGGTGGTTTCCAACTTTGTATGTGTAAATAAGTACAGGAATAGAGAGGAAGGCTGCGATAAGGAACAGTTTGCACCCAATGGTGAAAAAATATTAATGCACATTTCAAATTTTAGAAAAGTCAAAAGGATTCAGGATTTGGTCAGGGCATTTTATGAAGTTCAGAAAGAATTGCCGAGTAAATTGATGTTAGTTGGAGACGGGCCTGAGAAAGTAATGGTTGAACAATTGATTTCTGATTTAGGTATAGAAAAAAAAGTGGTGTTTACAGGAGCCATTGCGGATACAGAGTCCGCACTTCGTCTGGCAGACTTATTCATGCTGTCAAGTGAGACTGAAAGTTTTGGATTAGTGGCGTTGGAGGCAATGGCAGCGTCTGTGCCAGTTGTTTCCACGAACTCAGGGGGGTTGCCAGAGGTTAACTTACATGGCGAGTCTGGTTTGTTGAATGATGTTGGTGATTTTAAGCAAATGGCTAAAAACTCAATAGAAATATTAAAGGACAAGGAAGTGCATGATGGGTATAGGAGTCGTGCGTTCAAAAGAGCTGAGCGGTTTGATATAAGTAATGTGGCCCCCTTGTACTTGGATATATATTACAGCATACTATAATTCTGAATAAAAGCTTATTCTGTTTACAAATACCTTAGTTGTGTAAATTAATATTCATAGATTTGTTTTAATTAAACAAATTATGAAAGTACTTTTTGCGCTGTTGCTTTTTAATGGAGTTCTGTGCAGTCAAACAAATCAATTAATTCCATTCCAATCATGGGAAGGTAGTGTCAGTGATTATGTCTTTATTGATGATCAACTTAAGCTAAGAGCTGATGAAGCTGGGGAGGAGTCTTTAAGTAAAAAAGTAGTACTTCAAGATACTTGCGTTTGGAACTTGTCGTTTGTTCAAGATTTTTCGCCAAGTACAAGTAATCAATATAGAATATATTTCATGTCAAATAACCAAGTTGACTCAGTTGTCACGGAGGCTTTGTACATCGAGGTGGGGGAATCCGGAACCTCTGATGGGGTTAATTTGTTTAAAGTAATAAAGGGAGAAACTACACTAGTAAAAAAGTTATACGAAGGAGAGTTTTCTGAATCGGGAGCAGAGCATGCAATTTTGTTGACAAAGTCATCAGATAACTACACTTTATTTGTAAACGATCACATTGGTTTTGATTTCACTTATGCCACATCTTCAGTGTTATTTAAGCAAAATCATGTGGCGGTGTTCAATAAATTCACCAAAAGTAATGTGGCTGGATTTTGTATCCCTTATTTCAATTTTGGGAGCAGGGCGTTTGATGAACTTAGCATCAAGAATATCTGGTATGATGAAAAGGGAAAGGAGTTGGTTGTGGCCTTTAGTCAAAGTTTGGTTGGGTTGGATACTGTGCTTACTCAGGGTGTGTTCTTAGAGCAAATGTCATCTGTTAATTTTGCCGCTGACTCAATGGTGATAAAGTTGAACACTGGGTTTTTAAAGGAGCAATTGATACAAGTTGAATTAAATTTTGAAAGTAGTTACGGAGAAGGTGTCGAATTGAGTGGTGAATTTTGGGTTTACAAAGTAGATCCATTCGATGTTATTTTTTCAGAGATAATGTTTGATTACACTTCCAATACAGGTTTTTTACACCAAGGGCAATATGTCGAGCTTCATAACAGGGCGAGTCATCCTGTAAATCTTGAAATGCTGCATTTGTTAGTGGGTGATGATAAAGTAGTGCTACCTAGCTATAATCTAGTTTCAGGCGGATTTGTAGTGTTGATGAAAGACAGTATTAAAGCTACTAATTATTTAAATGTAGTGCCAGTGCCAGAGTGGTCTGGTTTAAGCACGACAAGTGCTCGTTTGTCTCTCGTTTCAAATGATATTTTGGTGGACGATATGGTATATGATAAGGATTTATTAAATCAAAGTTTTAAGCAGGAAGGAGGTTGGTCTATTGAGTTGTTGGACATGGAAAGTTACTGTTTAGGAAAGGGAATTTGGGGTTACGCTGTTGACGAAATTGGAGGTACGCCTGGTAAGTTAAATTCTGCTCATTTTGAGGCTCATTTTGATGTAATTAAAATTGAAGAATTGTATTTTAAAAACGATACTCAGCTGTCCGTTGTGTTTAATGCTAAGTTGTCAAGCAAGCAAGTAGTTGCAAGTAATTTTATATGTGTTCTTGGTGTTCTTAATGTCGTTCAGCACGCTCATCAATTGAGTGGTTTTACCTTGACGTTTTCCAATAAAATGGAGGTAGGTAAAGAATACTCTTTGCAATTGAAAGATATAGCAGCATGTATTGGTGGTGACGTAGAGCAAGAGTTGGTTTACGCTTTTGGAATCCCTGAAGCGCCAACAAAGCTTGATATAATCATAAACGAGATTTTGCCAGACGCAAATTCTACAGATGAGGAATACATTGAAATTTACAATAACAGTGATAAAATCATTGATTTGTCGCAGTTGCTATTGGGTAAAATTAGCGTCGAGGGTGTTTTAGAAGAGACGCATGAAATTGCTTCAAACCAAAAAATGTTATCTCCGGGAGATTACTTGTGCTTGACAAAAGATATCGAAGAAGTAAAAAAGAATTATTTAATGAATAATTATAATGCTTCGGCGAATATTATGATGCTTAATAGTTTCCCGAATTTAGTTGCAGATAATGGTGTGGTTGCTCTTGTGGATAGAACTGGCGAGGTAATAGATGCCGTGAATTACGATGGTTCTTGGCACAGTGATTTACTTGCTGACACAAAAGGAGTGTCGTTAGAACGAATATATTTTTCTAGAGCTTCTAATGCGTCCAGTAACTGGGTGTCATCAAGTTTCGATGTAAATTATGGCACGCCTGGTTATGCTAATTCAAACGCTAATATTGAGAATGATGCTCGTGGTGTTAAAATTAACACCTTGAATTTAGTAAAGGATTTTATTCACCTGAATGCTGCCGATGAAAATTTGACTTTAGCCTATCAATTTGAACATTCTAATTATGCATTAACCGGGGTGGTGTATTCTTCCGGTGGAATGAAATTAGGAATGTTATGTGAAAATGTGCTATTGGGTGCTTCGGGTGAATTGTCTTTTGATTTCACGGAATTGGAGCTGTATCCATTAACGAAGTCTGTATATGTGGTGTTGTTTGAAGCGATACACCCTACGCAAAAAAAGATTGTATTGAAGCAAAGCGTTTCCGTTTATTGAAGTTTCGTTTCAGTGCTCATATTAGTCACTTAAGTCGTTAAAAATGCCTTTTGAGCAATTAATTCATTAATGATTGGTGTGTTGTTCGTATATTTGAAATGGTAATAAGGTAGTTTCTCATAGTTAAGGGTAAGAAAGGGTTAGCTGTAAAGTTAGCCCTTTCTTTGTTTTATTGCTTTCTGTTTTGGTGCATGTTGATGATGGGAGTCATTTTTTTATTACTGAAATAATAAAATTGATTGATTCCCAATGCTGTAAGTTGTCGCAGTGTTAAAACGTTTCTGAATTTATTTACTAGTGCTTTTGCTCTAAAATTCTTATTTATTTAACTCGGTTTAAAAACTGTAGAAATAAGTATATTTGATATCAATCATGAAAGCTAGGTTGGTTATCTATTTCGTCGTTTTTCAACTGTTTTGCAATTACTCCTATTCTCAAGGTGAATTGTCAACTAAATTCATTGGGGACAGGTTTAATGTTTATAATGGTCAAGTCAATTACAAGGTTTGGTCCATTGCTGAATTTTTAGTTGCCAATGCAACGCAATTTCAATTAAGTGTAAAAGAACAAGTTAGTCTTAGGTCGTGCAGTGATTCTATTTTTAGAAAACATTATTTATTTGAAGAAGAATCCTATTGGACTGAGTATTCAATACGAGAGATTCTTTTGGTGGATTCTTCAAATTCTGATTTGAAAAAAGAAATTGATGAGGTTGTTGGATTCGTATCAAAAAACCTTTCCGATTTAAGGTTGAACTTGTATAAAGATGCTGATTTTATTCATCAGATGTTCAGCGATGAAGTTGATGTTAATGAGTTAAGAACTTATTCTAGAATTTCAATAAAGGAAGTTTGGTACTATGACAAAATAAATAATGAATTAAAAAGTGACATATTGGGATTAGGGCTGCTGTTCAAAAATAAAAGCGTTTGGCTGTACTATCCTAAGCTAAAAAGTAAGTTCAAGTATGGGAAACCTAATTCTCAGCTGACTAAATTAATTAGAGGAGCTGTTGTTATTGCTGCAAGTCAAAATGTGATCACTCAAGCTAATAGAGCAAGTGATTTTGAGATTTTGGTAATTGAAAACTTATATCATTCCCCAATAGATACAGGAAAGGGTTTAATAACAACATCTCAGATACTGAGTTCAGGTGAAAAAACGTCCTTTACATATGTGAACAATCAATTGGAGGGTGAGTACGTTTGGCATTACGCATCTCAAAAAGTGCGTCAAAGAGGGGTTTTTAAGGATGGCTTGAGGGAAGGGCTAGTGAAATCTTATTTTGAATCAGGTAAGTTAAAATCGATAAATAACTATAAAGATGGCTTTTTAGATGGCAAACAAAAGGAGTTTGATAGGGTAGGGGATTTGTCTCGGATTTATCATTTTGATCATAAAATTATTTCTGGAGCTTATTATTTCAAAGGCAAACAGCTCCTTGTTCATGGTCAATTCGAAAAGGGTTTATGTGTTTCGAATTGGAGATATGAATTCAGCCTACCTGAAATATGGAAGGTCATGATTAAAAGAAATGAAAAGCATTTTAATGATCGGTACCAATTTGAATCTTCGTGGAAGAGCAATGTTTTGCTTGCTGATTTAGTCAAGTTTTCAGCTGAATACAAATACTACAGTGGAGATAATTGTTTGAATAATAAATGCTTATCAGTTATTATTAAATAATATTTAAATCGAATTAAACCATTGGCATAATACTGCGTCAAAGCAGGAAAGGAAATGTAAGCATTGAATCACACCGACGAAGAAATATTAAAATTAGTTCGCTCAGAAGAAACCAGAAGTTACGGTTTTAATGTATTGACGCATGCATACCAGGAAAAGGTATATTGGGTAATACGTAGAATGGTAGTGGTGCACGAGGATAGTGATGACCTGGTTCAAGAAACCTTTTTAAAAGTTTGGAAATCTTTGGATTCTTTCAAAGGCGAATCGAAATTATATACATGGGTATACAGGATTGCGGTAAATGAAGCGTTGTCTCATTTAAGGAAAAAGAAGCGCAGGTTTTTTGTGCCAATAGTTGATGTTGAACAGGAATTAAGTAATCACATTGACGATGCCTCTTGTTTTGATGGAAGCGATATAGAACAAAAACTTCAAAAAGCGTTGCTAACATTACCTGCAAAGCAAAGATTGGTATTTAATTTAAAATATTTTGAAGAGATGAAATACAAAGACATGTCTGAAGTGCTTCAGGTTTCCATAGGGGGACTTAAAGCGCAGTATCATCACGCAGTAAAAAAAATAAAAAAAGAATTAGCAATTGATTAAACCTTTGCTTAAAAAAAGCATCAAATAAGTAGTATGGATAACGACGAGGATATAAAAGGAGATGATTTTTTGCAGCGGTTAAATTCTGGAAAAAATGGATTTCAAGTGCCAGAAAAGTATTTTGAAGAATTACCTTTTAAAATTAATGCAGGTAAGGAAGTGAAAAAAGCTAAAACAGTTTATTTATTATGGACTAGTTCGGTTGTAGCTGTTTGTTCAATTGTTTTGGCACTTTTCCTTTTTGACAAAGGAGATAAGCAAGTAGATTACTACAGTCAATCGATTGACGCTGAAGTTTATCATCAGGAGTATTTGGATCAAGAAGTCAGTGAAGAAGATTTAATTGATTTTATGATTAATAGTGAGCAAGAATTTAATTAATAATTTAAACTAGGAAGTTATGAGGGAATTAACGAAAGGAGTAGTGTGGATGATGTTGGTTTTTCCAATTATGATGGTAGCTCAAGGGGCTGGAGATTTTCCAGATAACATGAGCAAAAAAAAGCGAGAAAAAATCAAAGCATATAAAATTGGTTATTTAACTGAAAAATTGAACTTAACGTCGGATGAAGCAACAAAGTTTTGGCCTGTGTACAATGATTTCGTTAAGAAAAGGCAAGCGTTGAGACGTGAGGTGATGGGGGAGAGGAAGAATAAAAAAAATGTGGACGAGCTTTCGGATGCTGAAATGGAAAAAATAGTTGATGATCACATGCTTCTGAAAGAGAAGGTGTTAGTGTTGCAAAAGGAGTTCCATGTAAAAATTAAGAGTATACTTCCTATAAAAAAGGTGTTCTTGCTGGGGAAGGCAGAAAGGGATTTTAAAAGGGAAATGATAAAGAGAATGCAAAAAATAAGACAGGGGAGAAAGGGTCAGTAATAACCTGATACTCAGTTATACATGGGGGTTAACTTGTTAAAGGAATCGCTTTAAATATCAGCTTTTTTATGTGGCAAAACTATAGTTGTTAACAATTCATCGTAGTTGTTAAC